>JACMPS010000528.1 GCA_014377395.1 Chthonomonadaceae bacterium | reverse complement strand
CGGGCGATCAACCGCATTGTTGATGTGGAGAATGAACTGATCGAGTTCAACATTCAGGCGGTGACGGAGGGGATAGATGCGCTTGCCGATGTCACGATTCGGGTGCGGCGCGGCAACGACATTTACACCGGACGTGGGGCGCACACCGATATTATTGTCGCAAGTGGACGCGCCTACGTGCAAGCTCTCAACAAACTTTTGGATCGAATGACGCCTTCCGCACACGAACAAATTCTCGAACACGTTTAGACAAAGAGAGAGGAATGCAGCAACAATTCAGAGGAGTCTCTGGCAGAGCATGGAGAGGATAATTCCGACGATCTTTTCCGGCTGGGTCAGAAAATACTCGTCGGTATCAATCGTGGCGAGTTTCCCCTGGAGGCGCAAAAACTTCCATTCCGTACCCGTTGTGACAATCCCGTAAAGTATTTCGATTGGGTGTCCCTCCGCCAGATTGAAAATTTGTGCGGCGACAAGCTCAGCAAGGCACTGCGGGATTCCTTTTGGAATGTCTTCTTTTTTTCGCCTCGACAACGGAAACAACGAGAGCGAGTACTTCGATAGCACGCGGAGTGAGAGTAAACAGGAAATCACAAAAGCCAGACAGTCCCTGACTTTTATCTACGTCGAATTCAACACCGGAGAAAAGATTAGCATAATCGCGAGATTGATCATAGGCTTCCATAAGAATAGGCGCAATCAGATACTCGGAACGTGCCTTCTCCGAACCACTTTTCAGAGCGGTGGCCGTCTGTTTTTCAAGTGTCAAGCGCAACCAGTCGGAGATTACGGCGGGTTGTGCGTCGACGAACAGCGCGGGTTGCCCAATCATTTCGAGACCGTACTCTTTCCGCAATCGCGGCATCGTAAATTCACTGTAAACCATAGAGCGATCTCTCCATAGAGCATTCAATCATTCATTGAATCACCCAAAAACCTTGCTTTCGCGCTGTCTAACCTCTCATTTCAAGTACTCATCTGTATTCTACCCTGATTTGATGCACCCTTCCCTTTTCCCTTCACATAAGCCTACACCAAAAACTTACCGTCGCTCATAATCTGCGTATCATCCGCCCAGATGCTGAAATTAAGACCTACCACGTCAATGTGAGTTTCGCTGTCCCATGCCGCCCCCGTGTGCGCCCCATAGGGCGAACCGAAAGCGATGTGGATACCGGGGACTTTTTCGTCTTGCAAGATGTTGCCGATCACGCCGTGCAACCCGATATTCGTACCAATCGCAAACTCCCCCACCCGATCCGAGTTTTCATCGGTGTGACAGTATTGCCAGAACTCGCGTTCCAGTTCATGATTGGTGCAAAAAACAGAGACAAGTCGATTATTTTTAACTTCAATCGTCAAGGGGGTCTCACTCAGACTTTTGTACTTTGCACAAAGATAATCGCCCACGACGCCATCAATCACGAATTTGCCGTTGACTTCAAGAGGAGAGGTAAACACCTCGCCACCGGGTAGATTGCCCCATTTGTTCGGACTGATGATGCCGCTTGTCTTCAGCCATTTGTAATCCGGTGTCAGTTGCGCGACGATCTCGGTTCCGGCAGGAGTTGTTGCGCGAATCTGTTTTGCCTTTGAGACAATGTCGAACACTTTCACGCTCAGGGCGTCTACCGCGTCGTAGTCGGCTCTCATGCCATCAAGCATAATTGATTTTTCGATGTTGACCATATGAGCGTGACGCATCTTGCGGCGGTTCACCACGTCCGTCATTTGCTTGCGGGAGCCGAGTTCGTTTGCTTTAACTTGAACCGCAAAAATAGAGATTTGCGAGTGTTCCATGTCTTCGAGAATTTCGGTGGGCATTCCGAGAAGGGGGCGAGTGGCACAATCCTCCAGAATGAAAGCGTTATAATCCAGTTTGCGCCGTTCCAGTTCCGCCACAATCGAAGCCGCAATTTCCAGACAGGCGTAGTCGGTAATCACGGTGGTTCGCTCACCCTCATTGATTTTGAGGCAAACATTGACGGCGTTACTGGCTCCTTGCGACAACTCCGGGTCAAAACCAAACGCGCTTACTTTTTCTCGGCTGCTGCTCACAGAATTTTCCTTTCTCTCTCAAACTTCGTTGGGGAAAGTGTTGAGTATTAAGCATTGAGTGTTGAGGTGAAGATTTTCCTCTCTCTTCTCCATAACTCGAATCTACAGGGGATCGCCGGGAAGGAGAGAAGTCATTTCAGGAAAAGAATGGCTTTCCCTGTCCGCTTCTTGTACTCCAATTGTCGGAGGTTCCGCCGTTTCCTTGACAATATAATCTACAACGGCTTTCAGGTCTTTTGTGCGGCGATAAACCTTTAATTGGCGGTCGGCACCCGTTCCATATTCCATCATTCTGTGCAAATAGTTGACTTCATCACGGCTTCCGAGTTCTTCAACAACATCATCAATAAACGCAAGATACTCCTCCATCACGTCTCGGAAGGGGACTTCGGTTTGCTTTCCAAAGTCGATCATTTCTCCTTCAATGCCATAACGCAAGGCTCTCCATTTATTTTCCATGATCAAGGCACGACTGTACTGTCTATAGTCCTGATTGCGGGTGTGAAGTTGATGCAATTTTGCGACGGTCGCCTGAATAAGTGCCGCAATCGCAATGGTTTCGTCCACACGCAACGGCACATCACAAATACGAAATTCAACGGTGGAATAGAAGGGGTGCGGGCGAATATCCCACCATATTTTTTTGGCGTTATCAATGCAGTTTGTCTTGATCAGGAGGGCAATATACCCCTCGAACTCGCTCCAAGAACCAAAGGTGTCGGGAATGTTAGTACGTGGGAATTTGTCGAAAACCTTGCAACGGTAAGATTTTAGCCCGGTGTTCATACCGAGCCAGAAGGGAGAATTTGTGGAGAGGGCGAGAATGTGAGGCAAGAAATAGCGGGCGGAATTCATAATCCGTATCGCTTCTTCCCGGTCTTCAATGCCAATATGGACGTGCAACCCGAAGATGAGATTTTCGCGGGCAACCACCTGCAAATCTTCGACAATCATGTCGTAGCGGGCATCGGGGTAAATTTCCTGTTGTCGCCAGTCGGCAAAGGGGTGCGTTCCTGAGGCGGCAAGCAACAAGCCGTTTTCGTTGGCGAGTTTGATGATCTGCTTGCGAAGATTGTAGATGTCGTCACGCGCCACCTGGATATTTTCACAGATTCCGGTGCCGACTTCGACAACGGATTGGTGCATCTCCGCCTTGACGCTTTCGCGCAAAACCGACTTACTTTTCTGGATAATCTCAAGGTCAATGTGGGAACGCAGGTCTCGCGTTTCCGGGTCAATGGTTTGATACTCTTCTTCGATGCCGATGCTGAATGAGGGTTTCATGGATGCCGTCCTCCGCCCCGACGCCGTTGTCGCGAGAATATCCGCCATTTTAGCAAACCTGCCCCCGTCTGTCAAGGGGAGAAAGTTTTATCCACAGATTAACACAGAGGATACGGATTAAAAGCAAGAACAAAAATACAGAAGCATAAAAAGGGAAATTTTGTGATCCACAATTATAGGCTCACCTTACGCACTACCCGATTTGTTGGAGACACGGAGGAAAGCCCCCACCCTGATTCTACTCACTCACCCTCCCCCAAAATCCGGGAGAGGGGAGTGGATACAAATGCCCACAACCCTTGCTTATTTTCTTTGCGTCTCTGCGCCTCTGCGTGAGTTGCACCCCTCTCCTCGCATTTCTCTGTGCCTCTGTGTTCTCTCTTTGTGCCAATACAGGCGGGTGGTAAATTATATTCCCTTGCGCAAGGTGAATTATAGATCCAATCGCCAGCACTGTTCCGTTGGGAGGGTTCCCCACGTTCTGTCTTCGACTTCTGAAATGAGCGTGAAGCCGTGCTTTTCGTAGAGGTGGCGCGAAGCCGCCAATCCTGAAACGGTTGTGAGAAAGAGTGAAGGGTAGCCCTGATGACAACAATGCTCTATCGCTTTTTGGAGGAGTTTGCTTCCCCACCCGCCTCCTCCTGCGTTTTCGGAGAGGATGAACCAGCGCAGTCTTGCTCCGTTTGTTTCCGCGTTTTGCCCGTCCACCGAGAGTCCGCCGAGGATTTCCCTGCCCTTGTGGAGTGAAAGTTGCAGGTCTCGGTTTTCGTCGTAACGCCCCAGAAATTCCGCCATTTCGACGGCGACTTTCGCCTCGAACGCAAGTCCGAAGCCATGAGATTTTGCAAAGTGGAGGGCGAACAACTCACTGATTTTGCCGAGGATGCCGGGAACATAGCCTATTTCAATTTTTGTTTCGGGTTCAGGGGCGGAGAACGATTTCCGAAAGGTAAACGCCCTTTCCGTTTCTCCCTGTTCGCGCAAAATTTGTAATCGCTCGATGGCTTCTTCCAGCGTCGGCAACTGCCCCGCCGAAACCCACCAGAGTGCCAGATGCTCCTCGTCCATGCGGGTGAACCAGTTGCGCCGGTCTCGCATGGCAGTAACGTGCGCGGTTTTGTAGGCGTAGGCTTTCAGCGATTCAAGCGACTCCCACACCGACACATTGACCAGAATATCGTCACCGAGCGGAGAGCGCAAGTCGGTGGCGTCTCCATGAGTTCCCTGTAGCCTCCAGACAAAGCCAAGAGCGGAGTCAGCGAGGGCATTGATTGTGTGCAACTGTTCCGCAAAGCCCCGCATAAGAGGGTCGGAGAGCGGTGCGATCATCCGCGAGACATTGATTTGTGCGAGGTGAAAATCCAGGTGAGACATACCCCCTTTACGTTCCTGTCCTCAATCGTTTCGCCAATCGAGCGGCAAATTTCTCCGAGTAATCTTTGGCACCTTCGGGCGTGAGATGAATTTCATCCGCGTAATGATCGGGAGGTTGTGCGCCCTCCTTTCTCATATCGAGAAAGATCATTCCCGCTTTTTCAATCAGTTTTACTTCCTCCCTGTCCAGCTCATAACCAACAGATTCTCCACGCTTCGGACGTATTGGATAGGCGACAAAGCAAAGGCGCATTCGGTGTGTTCTCGCCGAAGCCAGAAGGCGGCGTAGAGCAAGGTAAGTGTTAAGGGTAGGAGAAGTGTTGAGTGTTGAGTGTTGAGCGCAAGACTTT
>JACMPS010000049.1 GCA_014377395.1 Chthonomonadaceae bacterium | reverse complement strand
TTTTCAAGAGCGTACTTCACCTTGTCTGCGGGAACCTTGCGATAAATGGGGCGCACGAATTTTGCATCCGCGCCCAATCGCCCCCCAAGACAAACATCGTAGGCTTCCACTTGCGAACCGTCTTCCAGTCGCGCCTTACAACCCTGTAGCCCAATATCCCCAATGTGATGCTGACCGCAGGAATTCGGACAACCGTTGAGATGAATTCGGATTGGCTCGTTCCACACAAGCGTTGTTTCGAGATAACCTACGATCTCACGCAGTCGCCCTTTTGTTTCCGTAATCGCGAGATTGCAAAACTCATTTCCCGTGCAGGAAACCGCACCGAGATGAAACGCGGATACGTCCCAGCGATAGCCCGCGCCTCTCAGTTTCGCCTTCACCGTGTCCAATTCGGACTCGTCAATGTTGGGGAAAAGCAAGTTCTGCTGATTGGTGGCACGAACCTCACCATCACAATGTTGCGCGGCGATGTCGGCGGCGGCAATAATCTGATCTGAGGTCAGGCGCCCCGTAATCACGGAAGTACCGATCCAGAACTTGCCGGATTGTTGTTGAGCATGAACCCCCAAGTGATCCTGCTGAACCGTGCGCGGCTTCGGTGCATCAACTGCGGGTTCCGGCGTCCAACCGAGAATTTCGATCATACGATCCCGGAATTTTTCGGCTCCCCAATCCGCCACCAAAAACTTGAGGCGAGTGTGGTTGCGTCGCTGGCGGTAGCCATCGTCCCGGAAAATCGTGGTGACGGCACGGCAAATGTCCAGCACCTGTTCCGGCTTCACAAACATATTGAGTTGTTGAGACAGGTAAGGCTGTGTAGACAATCCCCCGCCGACCCGCACATGAAACCCGATTTCTTTTGTGCCATCGGCGTTTGTGCGCTCCACGGCTTGAATACCGAGATCATTGATTTCCGGCTGATTACAGTGAATCGGACACCCGGAAATCGAAATTTTGTACTTACGGGGCAAATCCGAAAATTCTTTGTTGCCCAAAAAGTACTGATGAACTTCCTCGGTAATGGCGCGGGTATCGTACAATTCGTGGGGGTCTACTCCGGCGACAGGGCAACCACAAATGTTGCGGGTGATGTCGCCACAGGCTCCCGTTGTAGTCAGTCCAACCGAATTGAGTTTTTCAATGACAATCGGCAGAGTATCAATCGTCAGCCAGTGAAACTGAAAATTCTGTCGCGTCGTCACGTCGGCGATACCTCGCCCGTAATCGCGGGCAACCTCACCGACTGCGCGTAGTTGCGCCGCCGTCATGCTCCCGCTCGTGATCTTCACACGGAGCATAAAATGCCCCTCGTTCGGCTGTTGCTGATAAATTCCATACCAGCGCATCCGCACGAAATCTTCGGGGTCTATGCTCGCAAAACCCTCTTTCGCATACCGTAGCAGGTCGTCCCACACGTCCAGTCCGTCTTTCGCCTGCTTGATCGCCTCAACATCTGCTTTCGCCATTACTCGCTCCCAAAGTTGGTATTGCCATTCGCTTTATCTCTGTAAAATAATTTCGTGCAAAACCGGATTAACTTTACTCTAACTGTCTAAACTTGTCCTACCCAATCCTCACCCGCAACCTCTTTCCAACGCGCACGGATTGTACCTATTTGTGCGTCGGACAGATTTCCCTTACGAACGAACTCCGCGTTCTCCACCCAGCGTCCCGGCTTTCCTGTGCCGACAATCGCCGTTGAAACCCCCGGAAAACTCAGGGTGAACCGCAAAGCCATTTCTACATCGTCTTCGCCTTTCAGAAAATCGTAAGCGAGAGATTGCAACCGCTCCCAATAAGAAACCACATAGTCGTTGTCGGGTTTCGTTTCGTGTTTCCAGACGGCGTTTGCGATAGGACGCTTGACAATCACGCCGATTCCCTTTTCGTAGGCGAGTGGCAGAGTTTCTTCCAGAACTTGCTGATCGGCAAGATTGATCGAAGTTTGCAAAGTGTCGAAAGCACCCGACTCAACGGCGTATCGTGCCGCCGCTCCGTCACCGCTGTAGCCAATGAAACGAGTCTTTCCGGCGTCTTTTGCCCGGTTGAGGACTTCGACGACTTCGCCTTTTCGCAACATTTCTTCCGTGCAACTGTGAAGTTGAAGCACATCAATATAATCGGTTTTCAGGCGCGACAGGCTCCGGTCAATGGATTGCTGTAGCAGGGAAACGTCCCAATCGGGTAAGTCTATCCCGGAAGCGTGTCCACATTTCGTGAACAGGTAAAATTCTTTACGGCGATGCGAAACGGCATGACCAACCGTCTCTTCACCGGAACCATAACATTCCGCCGTATCAATCACATTGAGTCCGGCATCAAGGGCGGCTCCCAGCACTGATTCCACGACCTTGACTTCCGCACGCGCATAGCCGAGTTCCGCACCTCCAAAGCCCAGTACCGTGACGTGCAACCCTGTTTTGCCCAGTTCGCGCTTCTCCAAAATATCTTCCTCCAAAAAAGTAAGCCAGCCTTTTTAATTCTACCGTTTTACCGTAGCGATCATCGTCCAAAAGAAAAAACGGGAACAAAAAATTGTGGGGACTTCCCTTTATGATAATCCTTATCAATTCAGTCAAGATAGTAAAGATTATACCGGAAATAGGCAAAGGAAGTCAAGCATGAGCCTTTAATTGGAATGGATCAAGCTCGTGTCCGAAGGACACACAGTACTTGTGCTACTGAGACCAGGATTTCAATCCGGGGTCTCAACAAAAAGGTGAGAAATTCAAGATATATCTTGATAGCATCTTGACAAGCAAAAAATTATGTGCTATCTTATTGTATCAAGATATATCTTGATACAATAAAGAAACGAAAGAGGAAAACTAATTTGCATTTTCCACACAGACATCATCACCCGGAAGAGGGCGGACACGAACACGGGCATCACGGCGGACGTCACGGGGGAAGACCCGGCGGAGGCGGGCGAGTACGACGAGGCGAGGCGAAATACGTGATCCTTGATGCACTCAAGGACAATTCCCGGCACGGCTACGAGATTATTAAAGCCCTTGAAGAACGATCAGGGGGACGGTACGCGCCTTCTCCCGGCATGGTTTACCCCACTCTGCAATTTCTTGAGGAGGCAGGAATGGTCTGCTCGGAGGCTTCGGGAGACCGTAAGGTTTTCTCGCTAACCGAAGCGGGTAGAGCCGATCTCATCACTCACAGGGAGGAAGTCGAAGCCTTCTGGTCACTTTTTGTGCGCCCTACCCTCTCCGCCGAAAGCCAGACTGAACTCGGCTTTTTGCGCGAAGAAATGCAGTTTCTTCAGCGTACCCTCTGGAGCGGCTTACGTGATTTGCCTTCGGGCGACAACCCGGACGCCATTCGACGGATTCGGCAAACCGTTGAGAAGTGCCGCAACGATGTGCGAGCGATCTTTGCGGAAAAGAGTTAAGGCTTTCACCGAATTTTCAAGTTTCGGGGCTAGAATAAAGTCAGTTCTAAATTGCCTATCTCTACCCGTTCGTTCCTGATAAGGAGAAGACCATGTCACCCTTTCGACCGAATTCACAACCGAACCCCCTCTTAAATCCGACGCTGAGTCCAACCCTGTATCTACAGGACAAGCCACGTTTCAATCGTCGGAGTTTGTTGACCCGGCTTGCCTCCGGGGTTTTGATCTGCACTTCGAGCGGAGCCTTTGCCGAAGAACTCTCGAAGACACCGACAATTGAAGAGGGTCCCTACTATCCAACAAAACTTCCGCTCGACACCGACAACGACCTGATTATCGTCAATGACAATCTTACGCCCGCTATCGGCGAAGTGACCCACCTCACCGGGCGCATTTTGGACGCGAAAGGGGAACCTGTCCGTAACGCCGTTGTGGAAATATGGCTTGTGGATCACAAGGGGGCGTATCTGGAAATGCAGACACGAGAGCGTGCGGCTTTCGATCCGAATTTTCAGGGCTTTGGGCGGTTTCTGACGGGTTTGAGCGGTGAATACTATTTCCGCACGATCAAACCCGTGCGCTATCCGGGACGAAATGCCCCCCATATTCACTTCGCCGTCAAAACGAAAGGACGTGAGAAATGGACGACGCAACTCTTTGTCAAGGGCTTTCCCGGCAACGAGCGTGACTGCATCTACCGCAGCATCGGGGACAAAAAAACACTTGCACTCGTCACCAAAGAGTTTGTTCCGATGAAAAAATCGCGTGTCGGCGAACTTACCGCGAACTTTGACATTGTTCTCGGTTACACTCCTGAAGACACACACGTCTAAAGCAAAAACACGCGGTTTCAAGCCCGAAAATTTACGTTGTCACGAGTAAATTTACCCTTGTCGGAACTCCCTGTAGAAGCACCGGATTGTACTTTTCGGGGAGTTTTTTGGCGTTTATGGCACAACGATTGCATGAGTAATCTCTGAGAGAGTAAGTCGCTTGCAGTAGTAAATCGGTTTATTGCAAATTTACCTAACCACTTGCTCCCAAAGGAAATACCCAACATGACACGCAACTTCTGCCTTGCCCTTTGTACCGTCGGTCTATTTTCAGGGCTAACCCCCTCGAACGCACAGATCACGGTTTATCCGAATAACCCTTCGGGAGATTTCCTGAGTGGAGCCAACCCCACTACTCCTATTGGATCAAGCGGCTGGGTCTACACGAATGTGCGAACAGACGGTGCTATTGGGATCAACGGGACAATCCCCCGCTCCGGCAACGGCTCTGTTGCGATGAGTACATCCAGTTCCACCGGGAAAGCCGATGTTGAGTATCAAGGCATCCTGGGAACGCTCGGCAATCTCAACTCGCTCAGTTATGACTACTACCGGAAAGGTTCCAGCACCACGACTAACTGGCTTGCCCCCTCCTTGCGAATTTATGTGGACGCCGACGGCAACATGGAATCCACTAATGACCAGGGCTACCTGATCTTCGAGCCGGTCTACAACAACGGCAACAGTGCCGTCGTGACCGATGCGTGGGTTTCGACAGATGTCTTTAATTACTCAGGGGCGGGACAGAGTGCCAACGTCTGGCTACGGCAATTCGGAGTAGGAACAGACGCAGTATACAACCGCACCTTACAAGGTTGGATCGCT
This sequence comes from Chthonomonadaceae bacterium, assembly GCA_014377395.1. GTDB lineage: Bacteria > Armatimonadota > Chthonomonadetes > Chthonomonadales > Chthonomonadaceae > JACMPS01. The sequence continues at coordinate 1,914 of JACMPS010000049.1, read as the reverse complement.
GGACAAAGCGATGCCGGGTTTATGACCCTCAGTGGAGATAGTCTCATCTACGGTTTGAGTTCTGGCGTGGGATCGGGCTGGGCAGGAACGTTCGACGGCGCAGTTGACAACATCAACATCGGCTTTGGAGGTCTTGTGCCGGCGGCATTGGGAACAACGTTCAACTTCGAGTTGCGCCCCACAGCAGTCCCGGAGCCGGGTAGCATTGCAATGTTTGCAGGAATGAGCCTTGCAAGCGGGTTGGTTGCGGTTCGCCGCCTTCGCCGCAAGTAAGTATGATCCTCAAAGCGTACCAAAAGCGTACAAATAGAAATCCCCGCTCTTCTTCAGATCACAGAAGAAGAGCAGGGATTTTGCAGATTGCCCTGCTGTCAACAACGAAAGGGTCGCTTACCTCTCGTAATGTGGTAAATGGCTCGGTAAAGATGAGAAAGGCGAACTATCCCATTCCGATTTGCTTCTCAATCATTTTGGTCACAACGGAAGCACCAACCTTTGTCGCAAAATCCAGAAGCCACTTGCCACCTGATTTCAGTTTTTCCATAACCCCCTCTTGATTGCCTTGTGAAGCAGCGGTTTCAGCCTCTCGCAGTGCTACTACTGCCTTCTCATGTTCAGGCGCGTCTTCACCTTTGTCTTCGAGTGCACGTTGCTCTTGTTTCACCTGAGTCCGTAATGCCGTCAGATGCGGAATCAACTCTTTCAAGTCCGTCGCCGTCATCGAACCCGCCCCCTGCATGACAAAGCCGGTTTGTGTTGCGTTATCGTTTGCAACTGCAATCGGTCCTCCACCTGAATTATAACTATCACCTGTTTCGATGGTCACTGTATTTTGCCCTCCCTGTGAGCCTGCTCCATAGTAGTTGATCTGTGTCACTTTGCCCCCGATGTCCTCCATGAGGTCAACGACGTAGGGACGAAAATCCATGCTTTCCAATTTTATCTTTAGATTTGCGAATAGTCCGGGGTCACTCCGATAGATCGCTTCGCGGGCAATATCGGCTATTTCCGGATCGAAATCTTTCTCGAGGCGGGTTTCCGTTTTGCCAATATGAGATTTCACCAGCCTCAAGTAACGTTGTAGGGATTGTGCTTCTGGGCTTCGGGGGGAGACCACGATGTTGCCCGATTGTACCTGATTAACCGTGAGCCTCAAACATTCCTGCTCAGTATGCATACGTGTCAGATAAAGTCGTAACTGCCGCGCTTTCTCGGAGTTGCTTTCGTTTACTCCCTCGAAGGTCCACAAACTGACTTCTCGACCTTTGTAGCGAATGTAGCTGTGCATTACGCGCAACCCCTGCCCCCCTTTGGGCTCGGTTGAATAAGTCGTTCTGAGTTCGAATTTTGCGGGAGCGGGAAGGCTGAGGGTGAGCATCGGTGAGCCGGCTAATACCCACCATTGAGGAGACTGATTACGATGAGTCTGTTTTGTACTACCGAACGCATAGAGCCGCGCCAGCTTCCCACCCGCCTCCAGCAAGGTGCCTTCTTTCGAAAGATCAGGCGCATTTGGAGTCTCGTCCGGTTTTCGTACTACGACTTTTAACCCCAACAAATGACGAAGAAGAGGTTCCATGTCCTGCGGCGTCAGTTTCGCTGAGCGCATTCCGGAATGGACAAGGCCGACGTCGTATCTCCCAATCCCTAGATCGTCCTTGTAGAATCGGCGATAGGCACAGAGAAGACTTACCCGCTTTGCAGGATTAATAGGGCGATAGGCACAGGTTTCTCGAAATCGTAACGCACGATCCGCTTCACAGAGGCGACTTTCCCCCACCCAATCTTCTAGCCCACCTTGCCCCCGCTTTCGAATCGTCCCGAAGTAGCGCACAAACTCTGTGTCCAGATCAGGATTGGGCCAACCCGGGCGACGAATCAAACTGCCCGGACAAACGAATTTTCTCAGGTCGG
>JACMPS010000527.1 GCA_014377395.1 Chthonomonadaceae bacterium | reverse complement strand
CGCAAAAGGTCGCCCGCCTGACGGTTGATTACCTGCTCGAAAAGGAGAAACCGGATTTGCTGGTGGCACTTTCGCACATCGGTGCTTCGCGGGATCGAGAGTTAGCGGAACTCATTCCCGAACTGGATTTGATTGTCGGCGGTCATTCGCATACAGTGATCTCAAACGGTGAAAAGATCGGCAAGACCTGGATCGTACAAACCGGAAGTTACGCGCACTCGCTCGGCATCGTCAAAATCGAGCGTGGGGATTTGGGACATTTAGCGGTACTCTCTGCCGAACTGGAAACGATAGCGACACGATGATTTCTCTTTTGCTCATTCTACTTTTTGCCTTCATCGCTTTCGGAATCGGGAATTTGTCTCTTAAAGTTCTGTTCCGTTCGCTTTCCGAAGCGCCCCTCAACAAAATCGAGAGGATCGGTCATGCCCTTGCGCTGGGACTCGGAATCGGTTCCCTGGGAACTTTCTTTCTGGGCATCTGCGGATTTTACGCTCCTTTTCCCATCGGTTTCTGGTGGAGTATTCTGGGGGTGGCGGGGCTAGCCAATGCAATTATTTCTCGCGGATCGAACCCCCTTCCTTTAATAGAGGGAGTGAGTGACGAGTCTAACCCCACCCACAACCCGTTCCAATTACAAACGGATGTGGAGAGCGTACAGGCGGGTGTGGCAAGCGACGCCCCTACACGGTCTGCCGGGTTTCCCTTGCATAAGGGGAGAGAAACAAAGTCGCCACTCAACACTCGACACTTTCTTCCCCTCCTTTGCGGCTTTGCGCTCATCTTCTTCGGCATTGTTTCACTCGTCAACTGTTTTGTCGCACCGGGCGGGTTGCAGTGGGACGCAATTTCTTATCACCTTGCCGACCAGAAATTGTTTATTCAACTGGGACGCATCGTTAGTTTGCCGACGGAACATCACTCAAATTTCCCGCTGATTGCCGATACGCTGTTCGGGGTAGGGTTGCTGTTCTCGGACTTTGTTCTGGCGAATTTGTTTTCTTTGCTGTTTGGGGTGGCGACCGTCTGCGTTCTCTACGGCTATTGCGCCCGAACGCTCAGCCACGAAAAAGGACTGATTGCCGCCACGCTTTTTGTCACGACGCCCGTTATTTTGTGGGAGTTCAGTGTCGCCTACATTGATTTAGCCGTCTCACTCTACACCTGTGCCGGAATTTTTGCTTTGCTTTCCGCGAGGCAAAAACAGGATTCTGTCGTCTCTACCCCCGCGAGAAACGGTGAGTGGAACCGGGGCTTTCTCCTTCTTGCCGCCCTCGAAATGGGGTTTGCGCTCGGTTGCAAGTATCTGGCACTCGTTCCGTTTTTGCTGGCGGCGATCTGGCTTTTCTTCGCTTCACGCCGCCTCCGTGAGACAATCACGTTTGCCGGAATTGCGCTTTTGCTGGCGTCTCCCTGGCTTGTCCGCAATCTCGTGACCGTTCACAACCCCGTTTATCCCTTTGCCTACTCGCTTTTTCCGTCCAGTAAATACTGGAGTGCGGATCGTGCCGCCGCTTATCAGGGAGAACAGGACAGTTTCGGGGAGACACACAAACTTTCTCAGCCCTTGCAAAGCCTCTCGAATTTGCTTCGCGCTCCTCTAAAGTTGCTCACGCACCCTGACCGCTACTCGAATCCCGGCGAGTTTTCGTTTTTTGCAACGGCAGGAATTGTGTTCGGAATCGGGATTCTATCATTGCTCCTGCCCGGTTTGCCGTCTACGGTTCGTCTGCCCGTCCTTTTCGGAATTGCACAACTTGCGGGCTGGTTTTTCGCCGCGCAGGTCATGCGGTATGTGATCACGTTTGCTCCCCTTTTCTGTGTAGGTGCGGCGGAATTAATCGGCAGGGCGATAGAAACTGCAAAGAGATCAACCTCTGAAAATCAAAGAGAGGGAGTCGAAGAGGGGAAGGTGCAGAGAGGTGTCCGGGCGGAAAACACGACTTCATCCTCTCTGAATAAAGGACTGGTGGTGTCTCTACTCGCAGGGCAAGTCGGGTTGGCACTGTGGGGCGTGGCACGATTACCCAACAAAATTCAGGAGGCAGTCGGGGGTGGAGTAGGGTGGTCTTCCCTGTCGCTGTTCACGATCAAAGACGCACTGACAGACGGGAACGAAGCGCATCTACGCCGTACTCTTGACAATTACGCCGCGATTGAATGGCTGAACACCAACACCCCGAAAGACGCGAAGGTTCTTTTTTACGACGATGTACGCGGCTTTCACCTCGACCGCTTTTTCGTATGGGCGGACTACAATCATTCATCGTGGATTGACTATTCATTATTATCGGACGAAAATTTGTTAACGAAATGGCTTAGGAAAGAAGGGTTCGGGTACGCGCTGATCAATCTCAATCAGGTCTGGTCTTCTCG
>JACMPS010000526.1 GCA_014377395.1 Chthonomonadaceae bacterium | reverse complement strand
TCTTTCAGGAGAACTAAAGCAACAACTCGCAAAGATGGCGTTCACCGAAAATTTCTCCGACATCATCTACGACGCAGAGGCAGGGGAAACAATCTTCGTTAAAGGGGATGCCCTGAGCGATGAGGCGAAGGCACTTATCAAAGAGGTTGACTCTACGATTTCGACAGACGAGGCACTCCTCCTCGGTTTCAGTCTTTCCGGCAATCGGGTGCATGTCAAACGAATTGTTCCGGGGCAACCCTCCCGGAAACTGAGTCTTCAATCGGACTGGGCTTTTACAACGGAGATTTTCACTTCGTCCCTCGATCAGAAAATGGCGGCTCAGGGATTCTCTTCCCTGACGAAAGAGACCTCTGAAAATTGGAAACGATTGTTGCGTTATCAGAACAAAACGGTCTGGAAGAATAAAAAGCCTCAAAAGACCGACCGCTCACTTTTGTTGAGCAGTTCTACCCCGGAAATCTTGAAGGCGATGTCGGAGCAGAAGCAAGAGGAATTTTTGTCGGACTACTACACCGAGAAAAACCTTTTTCCGGTGAGAGAGGCGCAACGTCTGAAATGGAAAGCCACCGCAACAGAGGGCTTGCTGGATCAACTCGCAGAGGATCGAGACTATAGTTGGACATGCCGCGCCGACAAATTATTTCTCATTCGGAACAATCGCTGGTATCGTGACGACGCCCTTCAAGTCTCAAAAGAACTGAGGGAAGCGTGGATAAAACAACTCGACCAGGAAAAGGTTGAGCGCAAAAATAAAGAGGAGAGTCAAGAGGAAAAAGCCGTTCACGTTTTGGAGTGGGGAAACCGCCTTCTGTCGAATCTCTCTCCTTATCAGATCGCTCATGGATTGCAGTTCTCCGTTGATGAGAAGGAGGGCGGGGGGTATGATGACACAAAGGCAGACTACGAAATGACCCCTTTTGCAGAGTACGCAGAGGCAACCCTGAAAAACTACCGTGTTCTGCGCTTTTATTCCTCGCTGACGGAGGAACAAAAAACGGCTTTTAAGACCGGGGTTTTGCCTCTTTACGACCTCACCCCGGTACAATGGGCGAAAGCAGAATCTCTTTTGATTAAAACACCGACTACGAGAGAAGAGGCGGCAAAGAGTGTGTTGCTGCTTGTTCCGCTTCGAGAGAACATTTTTGTAGGGTCAGGCTTTATTAAAAATCGGCTCTGGCTTATGAAACTCGCCCTGACAACAAAGGTGATCTCCAAAACAACAAATTGAAGTTAAAGCGGAGATTTGCCTTTTCCCTACGGGACTCCGGGGAATGAATTCCCCGGCTACTGAGGCGCGAAGTCCACCTACGTGGGCTCAATGCAAAAGCAAGGGCAATGAGGTTTCGTTAAACCTCCTGAGCCTTTTTGTTTGGCTGTAAAGCACAAATGGTGTGTCCGAGTTTTAGCCAGTTGGGGGCAGAACGGGGCGCGAAATTTATTCCTACGGTTGAAGGAATGTTTTTGACTTTCGCTAAGAGGAGGGAGGCAAGACCACTCTCATTTCTCTTGACTTGAGAGAGAAATCCGAACGATCACCGACTTCGAGGCAGGACATTTGCTGATGTCCGCCACCGCCTTGATCGAAATCAGCACATTAGCTTCCGGGTAGTACATGGCGGCACAATGGCGCGGAATGTCGTAGGGGATCACGCGGTAATTCTTCGCAACGCGCTCTCCGTCCTCCGAAATGCTCGTCAAATCAACCACCGCACCTTCCGCCAGACCCGCTTCCCGCAGGTCTTCAGGGTTCAAGAACACGACGTGCCGCCCGCCGTATACGCCCCGATAGCGGTCATCCAATCCGTAAATCGTGGTGTTGTACTGATCGTGGCTTCGAATGGAGGTCAGTAAAAACTCACCGGGTTTTAAGTTGTGCGGCGTGATTGGGTGAACCGTAAAGAGGGCTTTCCCTGTTTTTGTCTTGAAGTTGCGTTCTTTCGCGTCATTCGGCAAATAAAAGCCGCCGGGTCGCTTCACTCGCTCATTGAACGCCTCGAAACCTTCAATCACATTTTCGATATGATCTCGAATTTTGTCGTAGTTCTCCTCCAATGCGCTCCAATCCACCGTACTTTTTGCGCCCAGCGTCGCCTTTGCCAGTCGGCATAGGAGGGCGGGTTCGCTCAGCAGAAACTCGGAGGCAGGGCTTAGCCCGCCGCGTGAAGCGTGAACCACTCCCATAGAATCTTCGACGGTGACAAACTGTTCCCCGCTTTTCTGGAGGTCGGTTTCGGTGCGTCCGAGGCAGGGCAAAATCAAGGCACGTTTCCCCGTAATCAGATGAGCGCGATTCAATTTCGTGGAAACATAAACGGTCAGATCACAGTTCTGAAAAGCCTTTCCCGCAAACTCCGTATCCGACACCGCCGAAAGCAAGTTACCGCCCATTGCAAAGAAAACGCTTGCCCTGCCGCTGTGCATCGCCTCAACTGCCTCAGTGACGGCGAACCCGTGTTCACGCGGCGGCTCGAATGCAAATTCCCTGCCGAGTTTGTCCAGAAATTCGTCGGGCATTTGCTCCCATATGCCCATTGTGCGATCTCCCTGAACGTTGGAGTGACCCCGCACAGGACACGCCCCGGCTCCCGGTTTCCCGATATTGCCACGCAAAAGCAGAAAATTGATCACTTCCTGCACGTTCGCAACGCTGTTTTTGTGTTGCGTCAAGCCCATTGCCCAACAGACGATCACGCTTTTGCTCGCCATGACCATTGCCGCCGCTTCTCGGATTTGCGCTTCGGAGATGCTGCTCTCCTCCACGATCAGCGTCCAACTTTCCGCTCTGAGATTGAGGAGAAAAGCGTCGATTCCAGAGGTGTGCGCTTCGATAAAATCGTGATCGAAAACAGTACCGGGGTTCAGCATTTCGGCTTCGAGCATTGCCTTCATCATTCCCTTGAACAGCGCGACATCGCCATTGACCCGCACCGGCAAAAACAGATCGGTGATTTGTGTCCCCTTGCCCAACATGGAGAGCGGTTCCTGCGGGTGCTTGAACGTCTCCAATCCGACTTCGTGAAGCGGATTGATCGCAATAATTTTTGCGCCGCGCCGTTTTGCCTTTTGGAGTGAGGTCAACATTCGTGGGTGATTGGTGCCGGGGTTTTGCCCTGCAAGAATGAGCAGATCGGCGTGTTCTTCAATGTCGTGCAGGGTGACGGTTCCCTTGCCAATCCCGATGACTTTTGCAAGCCCCAGACTCGTTGACTCGTGGCACATATTGGAGCAGTCGGGGAGATTATTCGTGCCGAATTGCCGCACAAAAAGTTGGTAGAGGAATGCGGCTTCGTTGGAGGTACGCCCTGACGTGTAAAAAACAGCGCGGTTCGGATCGGAAAGAGCGTTCAACTCATCTGCGATCAATGCAAATGCCGCCTCCCACGAAATCGGCGTGTAATGTATCGCGCCTTCTTCAAGCACCATTGGGTGTGTGATGCGCCCCTGTTTTGTCAACCAGTGATCCGACTCTTTCCGCAACTCTGAGATCGAATGTTGCGCGAAAAACTCTGGTGTCACTCGCTTTGTGGTGGCTTCTTCGGCAACGGCTTTTGCACCGTTTTCGCAAAACTCAAAGGGACTACGTTTATCGTCGGGATCGGGCCACGCGCAACCGGGACAATCAAAGCCTTTTTTCTGATTGATCGTCAACCACGTTTTCGTGCCGCGCAAAACGCCCTCTTCACGCACCATAAAATCGAGCGATTTGACAATGGCGGTCATCCCTGCCGCCACCCGGCTATGATGCCCGACGCGCACATTTTCGTGGTCGTCGGTGGGTTGTGCGCCCGTGACAACCGGAGTGGAAACCGTCTGATTTTGATTTTCTTGAGAGGACATAATAAAAAATTCCAGTGCTTTAGATGCGTTATCTATAGGATAGATGAGAGTGAGTTTCGCCCCCCCTCCTTGTCTCCCCCTTGCATCAGGGGGAGGAAAAAGATTGATCCACAGAAACGATAGCCCTATCCGTCTGCAATACGTTGTCCCCCGGCGTAGAGGTTAAATTTTCCCTCGCGGACAAAACCGAGAAGGGTCAATCCGAATCGCTGTGCCGTTTCGACAGCGAGGCTGGAAGGCGCACCCACTGCCGCAAGAAGAGGGATGCCCGCCCTTACCGTCTTCTGCACCAACTCGAAAGAGACACGCCCACTTACCAGTAAAATACGTGATGAGAGCGGGATTCGATGCGCGACAAATTCCGCACCGATGACCTTATCGAGAGCATTGTGTCGCCCGACATCTTCGCGAAGTGTGAGTAGATTTCCTTCGTTATCGAAAAGTGCGGAAGCATGAAGCCCGCCCGTTTGGTCAAAAACCGCTTGTGCGGCGCGAAGCGTAGACGGAAGCGAGTGAATGACCTCAGAGGAGACCATCAGAGGGTCAGGGGGCAACGCGGGGCAGAGAATTTGCAGAGCATCAAGCGAAGATTTGCCGCAGACACCGCAACTCGAAGTCGTGTAGAAATTTCGTTCCAGAGTTTTGAAGTCAGGGATAAGACCGTCAGCGAGTTCGATGCTGAGCGTGTTGCGTCTTCCCGTTTCCGGATCGGGCTTTCCCACGGACTCAACGGAAAGTACGTCTTTGGAAGAGTCTAATAGCCCCTCCGCAAAGAGAAAACCGAGGGCGAGTTCGGCATCGTTTCCCGGCGTTCGCATTGTGATCGAAACGGCTTTATGGATGCGTTCACCGTGTTGCACAAAGCCAATCTGAATCTCCAGCGGCTCTTCGACAGCGAGGGCGTCCGTCTTTTCGCTCCAGCGATTTCCCTCTACTTTTTCGATCACAACTCGCTTGATTCCGGGATTCATTGCCTACTTTACTTCTCGATTTTGTTTCGGTCTAATTTGTTTTTGTTCAACAGAATTCACACGTAAAATTTCGATTGCCTCTCGAACAGAGCCGCTTGCCTGGGCCAGTGCGTTTTCGGCGATGATCCGGTCTTCGGTTTGGGTGACTTCCATCACGATTTCCACGGCACGATGTTGCAGTTTCACATTGGTGGCGCGGAGGTCTATCATCAGGTTTCCTTCGACTTTACCGAGCCTGACCATCACTGCCGTCGTGATCAAATTCAAGATCATTTTCTGCGCGGTTCCGGCTTTCAGGCGCGTGGAGCCGGTCAGGGCTTCCGCTCCGGTAACAGCCGCCATTGTGTAATCCGCTACATTTGAGAGAGCAGAGTCAGAGACATTGACGACTGCTCCCGTGAGCAGTCCCCGCCGTCCCGCCTCTTCCAGCGCCCCCATCACGAAGGGAGTCCGCCCACTCGCCGCAATGCCGACAACCGTGTCGTGATCGCCTAAGTTACGCGTGATCAGTGCCGCCGCACCCTCCTCTTTTGAGTCCTCCGCCCCCTCAACACTCCTCACTAACGCCCCTACCCCCCCGGCGATAATCCCCTGAATCATTTCCGGCGACACCCCGAAAGTCGGCGGACACTCCGACGCATCGAGAACTCCGAGCCGCCCACTCGTCCCCGCCCCCACATAAAAGAGCCGTCCTCCAACCCCTAGCCGAGCCGCCAACAATTCCACAAACTCGGCGAGAATCGGCAATGTCGCATCTACGGAGAGAGCGACCGTGTGATTTTCAGCGTGAAGTGTGGTTAGCAATTCCATCCCGGAGAGCGAACCGAGGTTTGCCGTGCGCGGGTTTCGGGCTTCCGTTTCGAGTTGTGAGAAGTTTTCAATCGTCAGGGCTTATTCCAATTCCGCCAGCGTAACGCGATCATAAATGTCGGAGAGGGAAAGGCTTGCGGGTGCGCCCCTGGGCGTGAAAGTCTCGGTCAGTTTCGTATGGGTTCTCGTATTCCACTCACTGCCTTCATCTTTCGAGTGGTGAACGACATGAGCCACATCCTGAGCGACGAGAACATAGTCTTTCAGGCTTTCGATTTCAAGATAGCGATTATATTTGACGACCTGATCGTAACTTGCGGTTGAGGGTGACAGCACCTCAAAGATTGAAACCGGGTTGAGCAACACCCTTTGTTTGCTGTCCTCGTAAATTCTTTCGCCGCAGGTGACAACCACGTCAGGGTAATAGTAAGCCGTTGCCATCTCAGGTCTCACTTTGACATCATGCGTCGTCGCACGACATTTCGTCGGTCTTAACTGCGGAAACAAAAAGCCAATGAGGTTTTCAATCACATCTCCATGAATTTCACTGGCTCCTGACATCGCGTAGATTTTGCCGTTGTCGTATTCGCTTCGCGCGGGCGCGTCGAACTCGATCAGCAAATACTCTTCCGGGGTAAACAAACGGGGAACACGCTCTTCACTCATGGGAGTTTCCTTTCGCACTCATCAAAACAGAACCCTCTCTACTCTACCCAACCTTCGCGCACGGCGTCTACCGCATGATAAGTGAGAATAATGTCCGCTCCCGCTCGCTTGAACGCCGTCAGCGTTTCGGAGACCACGCGCCCTTCATCAATCCAGCCATTTTGTGCCGCCGCTTTCACCATCGAATACTCGCCCGAAACATTATAAATCGCCAGAGGAACGTCATAGCGTTCCCGTGCCGCCCTCAAAATATCGAGGTAAGCGAGTCCCGGCTTCACCATCAAAATGTCGGCTCCTTCCGCAAGGTCGAGATCCATTTCCTTGAGGGCTTCGCGGGCGTTCGGCGGATCCATCTGGTAGGCTTTGCGGTCTCCAAACTGCGGCGTAGACCCCGCCGCCTCTCGAAAGGGTCCGTAAAATCCGCTTGAGTATTTTGCCGAGTACGCCATGATCGGCGTGTAGGGAAATCCTGCCGCGTCCAATTCCTCCCGAATCACCCCGATGCGCCCATCCATCATGTCGCTCGGTGCAATCATATCCGCCCCGGCTTCGGCGTAAGCGACGGCAGCACGAGCGAGAAGCGGAACCGTCTCGTCGTTGTCCACCGTGCCATTTGAGATCACGCCGCAATGCCCATGAGACGTGTATTCGCAAAGGCAAACGTCCGGGACAATCAACACGGAATCACCAATTTCGGCTTTGAGGGCGCGAATCGCTCTCGGAATGATCCCCTCCGTGTCGTAGCCGCCGGAACCGACTTCATCCTTCTCATTCGGAATCCCGAAAAGCATGATCGCCGGAATCCCAAGCCCCGCCACCTTCGTGACTTCTCGCTTTAAGTCATCAAGCGAGTAACGAAAAATCCCCGGCATCGAACTGATTTCGGTACTGCTTCCGCTCTCGGAGACAAACATCGGATAGAGTAAATTGTCTTTGGTGACGCGGGTTTCGCGCACCATTTTACGCAAAAGCGGGCTTTCGCGAAGACGACGAGGACGCTGAGTTCGGTTAATGTAGATCATAGGAGTAAGTGTTAGGGAAGTGTTGAGTATTGAGTGTTGAGAATGAAATTTGCGGGGAGATTGAGCCAATCCTTTTCCTGCACTCAAAGAGTATGACGGCGTATCAATTTTGTTCCTCCCCCTTATGTCTTATCTTGTCCCTTAGCGAGAGAAAACATTGGATCGTGTGACGCAGGAATAAATCCCGCGCCCCGTACCGCCCCTGAATTGGACAAAACTCGGACACCTGAAGCGTCGGCTTTTGCATTGAGTCCACGGAGGTGGACTTCGCGCTTTTGTAGCCGGGGAATTGATTCCCCGGACTCTCTTGCAACAATCTGAAAACCTTTTCGCTAAGGGACAAGATAGGTACATAAGGGGAAGGAGCCAATGCCATTCCGCCGTAACATCTCCATTTAATCTATTTTGCGGAAAGTGAATCATGCCACAAGTCAAACATTAACTATCGTTCTCAACACTTAACACTTCTCACACCATTTCAATAAATTCGTCTTCGGTGAGAACGGGAACACCGAGTTCCTGCGCTTTCGTTAGTTTTGACCCGGCATTTTCTCCCACGACGACAAAGGAAGTTTGCTTTGAGACGGAGCCGGATGCCCGCCCGCCCCTCTGCTTTACGGTACGTTCCGCATCTT
>JACMPS010000525.1 GCA_014377395.1 Chthonomonadaceae bacterium | reverse complement strand
CCGGCGAAAAATCGTCGTTGCATCATGCCGGAGCGGAAACCTTGAAAGCTCTGGACGCAATCCGCGCTCTCAAGCCGGAAACCTATCTTCCGTCGCCGGGTGTCGAATACAAAGACACGGATTTGGGAAACGGGTTGCGGCAGGTCGCCTGTCTGATGAAGGGGCGCGTAGGTATGGAAGTCGCCTGTCTGGAAATGACGGGCTGGGATACTCACGTCGCTCAGGGGCGGGACACGGGCTATATGTCCCTCCGCCTTCGGGAGCTCAGCGAGGGAACCGCCGCCTTTTACACTGATCTGGGAGCACAACGCAAAGACGTGACGGTACTGGTGATGACGGAGTTCGGGCGTCGTGCCTACGAAAATTATGGCTTGGGAACCGATCACGGAAGAGCCTCCGCGATGTTTGTTCTGGGGGGCGGCGTTAAAGGCGGGAAGGTTTACGGAGACTGGCCGACACTCGCGCAGGACAAAATGGAAGGCTCTGGCGATCTGCGCGTTACTACCGACTACCGTGACGTTCTCGCAGAAATCCTTCAGGCGCGTCTGTACAATGAGCGTGTCACCGAAGTTTTCCCCGGTTGGAAAGGCAAAACGCTCGGACTTATTAACCCTGCGGCGTAATCTAGAATCATCGGAAATTGATCGGCATTTGCTCCCCCTCTCCTCCGAAGAATGAGGGAAATCCTGCAGACCGTTGAGCAGGAGTTTGTAATTGGATACAGGAGAGGGGTGAATTGGGCGAAATCAGGGGTGAGGTCTATTCTTCTAAGCGTCAAGCCGCAAGAGGCAATGCCTCGAATTGCGCCCTCATCATTTCGACAAAAGCCGGGGCGAGAGCGGGGTCGAATTGTGTTCCGGCGCCCTTTGCAATTTCACCCAACGCAACTTCAACAGAAAGCCCTTTGCGATAAGGTCGGTCGCTCGTCATTGCATCGTAAGTGTCTGCAACCGCCAGAATTCGCGCAATAAAAGGAATGGCATTCCCTGCGAGTTTGTCCGGGTAGCCCTTGCCGTCCCACCGCTCATGGTGATTGCGAACACCGGGAAGAGTCGGAGCGAGTTGGGGGGCTTTCCGCACGATCACTTCACCCAAAACAGGGTGAGTCTCCATGACTTCACGCTCTTCCTCACTCATCCGCGAAGGCTTTTTCAGGATCGAGTCGGGAACGCCGATTTTGCCGACATCGTGCAAAGTCCCGGTCGTGTAGATCAAATCTATTTCATTTGCTGAGAGACCAATTTGTTCTCCAAGTGCCGAAGCATACTCCGCAACACGGCGCGAGTGTCCCTGCGTATAAGGGTCTTTGGCATCCACTGCCGCCGCAAGTGCTTGAATCGTGTCAAGGCTTCCGTCTTTCAATGCAAACTGAAGATGATGCGGATCAGCGGCTTCATCCTCGCTCATCGTCTGCTCAAAACGACACACTCTGCCCCGTCCTAATTGTTTTGCACGAGAAACCGCAAGTTCCGCCGCCAACAATAACCCTTCACTCTCCGCCGTATTCCGATCTATTTCCGTACAGCCTACACTGAAAAGTACGGGGAGGGCATCGGGTGCGGGGGCAGGGGACTGCTTCGCCTTTTCAAGTGCCTCACACGCCACTCGCTCTGCACTTTCAAGATCGTATCCCGGCAGAAACGCCGCAAATTCCTCACCGCCGTACCTCGCAAGTATGGCGTCTTTAGGCATCACCGATTGAAGGGTTTCCGCGATTCGGCAGAGAGCCGAGTCGCCGAGAATGTGTCCCCATTGCTGATTGAAATCATGGAAATGATCGAGATCAAAAAGGAGCAGGGACAGTTTTTTCTCCTTGCCGTTGCTGTTCGCAACGGCTTCCGTCAGACACTCCTGAAAGCGGCGATGATTCAGCAATCCGGTCAAGGGATCGGCGTCGGCAAGGGCTTGAAGTCGCTCTTTACCGCTTTTGAGAGAAGCCGTCATTTCGTTGAAAACGACTTGCAGGGTTCCGAGTTCGTCTTTGCGGATTCGGGTGAAGGCAACCGGATAATTTCCGCTCTGCAAAACTTTGGCGGCGTTCATAAAGCCGTCGAGTGGGCGTAAAATCCCCTGTGCCATGAGTTTGCCCGATGCAATCGCAATCACCAGTACTCCCAAAACGCCCCATAAAAGCATTTGCTTAAAGGGAGCGTATTCGGACTGGATTGAGCCGAGCGAGCGCAACACGGCAAAACCGAGGCGGGTTTCAGAGGGCGTGTCTGGAAAGGGGCGATACAAAGCCATATAGTCGCCTCCCTTGAGATGAAGGGGCGTGAGGCTCTCCGAAGTGGAAACCGTCGCCCCATTCAGAGGAAGAGAGGAACCCGATTCCTGTCCACGTACCAGAAACACGACGGGACTTCCTACTGAGGTCTCGAACTGTTTTGCAATTCCCGCATCCATTTCTCGAAAGGTGGTAAAGGAGCCCTTTACAAATCCTGAGTTCATCACCGGAAGCGTCACAACGAAAAGAATATGCCCGTTTTTCTCCGTAATTCCTGTCCAGACTTTTCCCTGCATCGCGCTCGACAGGCCGGTAGCACTAATCTCGCCCCACTGATTCGTCTTTCCTTCTGATTTCTTGCGGGAGGCTTGCCCCAACAAACGTCCCTTCTCATCAGTTGCCTCCACGCCGTCCGCTTCGATTTGCACAAGACAATCTCGAAGGTAGTCAATCACGGTATTCGGGTCTCCGGTCTCGATGGAGGCATTGAGCGCAGGTTGCTTCACCAACAATTCCGCCTGCGCTTTCAACTGTTTGCGCTGATTTTTCAGGAACTCAGCCAGAGTGCTTCCTGCGCGAGTGGCGGCATCGTGCGTGGCGTGTTCGATCTGTCGTGCGGTAAGCCATTGCACGGCGACAATCTGAAGCATCGCAGAAAGTAGCACCGTCCCCGAAACCAGAAAGAGGATTTTTGTTTTTAGATTGAGATGTAAAACGGACATCGCGACTCTGCTTTCAATCGCCTACTTTTTCACGGTAAGGAGGGGAAGGGGATTTGCGCCTCCATGCACAGTCAGACTTTGTACCCCTTCTGCGCCGCTTTCGTGCCAGACGTGAAGTTGATAGGTTCCGGGAGCAATATCCTTGATTGTATATTTTCCGTTTTTGTCCGTCACGGCATAAAAAGGGGTGTCCACCACAAGGATATAAGCGCTCATCTCCGAGTGAACGTTGCAGTGAATGGCAACGACACCGGGCTTATCGAATTTTTCGGGCTTGGAAGTGCCTCGCGGATACATTCCAAGATCAAACTTTTTAGCGCGATAATAAGCGAACACGTTATGAAACACCGAGTCATTATTCGGAAACTGAACCGTCGTGCCAACCGTAACCACGGAAACATGAGGCGAGAAAAGTTTGTCTCGCTGATCCACAACTGCTTTTGTCAGTGGCTTGGACTTTTTCTCTCCCTCAAGCCAGACGACGATATTTCCCGTGCCCTTTTTCCCCGGCAATGCCGCCTGCCCGGTTACTTCGGCAGTCACAGGGAGACTTATCAAAGCCGTTCCCAATCCTAATAAAGTCAGTAACATTTTATTTTCTCCCGAAAACGTCCCCTACGATCCCGCACTTAAGACCTGATTATTGCCTGATTTCTCCTTCTTCCTGAGACTTTACCCTCCCCCTCAAAAAATAACTTTCTATGCCGACAATCTTAGCAGTGATATTTAGAGGAGATTGGGAAAACAATAGGGAGAATCAACGGAATGAAACGGATCGTTTTAATCATTTTTGTCTGTGCGGTTACGTTAGTGACCACACTGAGTGCCAAAGCACAAATCGAACGTCCTTTTACCGGGCAAATTGCCCTTGACTTAAGAAGTTTCAATGCGTCGGGCGGTAGAAACCGCAGTGGAGTTTACGGCGCGGAATTGAACGTGCAGGGTAAATTGGGGAAGGGGTGGCGGGTGCATTTTGAGGGCGCACAAAATAATGCTAAGAGCCTTACAACGGCAGGGGCGGTCTTCAATCAATTCATCACACAGCAGGCAAACGTGGAATATCTCGCCGGAAAGCAATCCTTTTCGGCAGGAGTAGTGCGTCTTCCCTTCGGACTTTACGATCACCGCGAGACTTATGCTTCCGGCTTGATTGACTATCCGCTTTTGCGAGGGGACTCTGCGTTACAGGCACTGGATTGGGGCGTCACCGGAGCAAAATACACGGGTTTTAAGGGAAATACTCAATGGGAAACAAGCGCGTTTGGCGGGACAGGCGCGGGAATGTGGGGCAACCAGAACAATGTTTCGGGAATCGCCTCTCGTCTGCAAACCTACTACAAAGGAGTGATCGTAGGACTGAGCCGTTGGGACGGCTCCACTTCAACGGCGGGAAAAGGACAGGAAGGAACCCACCTCACCGGGGTTGATGTTCGCTACACAAGACCCCACCTTTTGCTTCGGGGCGAATACATGGCGGGAGATCATGCAGGGCAGAAGTCACATGGCTTCTCAATTGATGCCTTTTATCATCTCCCTAAATTCGAGCGTTGGACGCTGTCTACACGGTGGGAGGCATTTCAACCTTCAACGAACACGACAACGACCCGACAACTCACGGTTGGTGTGCGTTACACCCTGAGCAAAGATTGGATGCTGGCACTGAACTGGCGCAAAAACAATGGTCCCGACTATAGCCCTTCCTGGACACCCTCAAGCCGAGCCGGGGGCGATTTCTACTTTCAAGCCTATCGCAAAGTCGGATTTTAGATGATCTACTTCTGACTCACTTACGTTACGCACCACCCACTTCTTTAGATCTAGGGAGGAAAGCCCCCTCCCCCCAAATCTGGGAGAGGGGAGTCAAGGTAAATGCCCACTCCTTCTCTACTTTTCTGATGCTCTACCTTGCGTATTTGCGTAAGGTGAGTGACCCATTATCTTCTGCGGCGATAGTAACGGCGAGGGTGATTACGTGATTTTCGGGGGGGGAAATCGGAGGCGACAATGCCCCCGGCTTCCCCCACCTTGAAGAATTTGTAAAGCATTTTCTTTGCAATAGGAGCCGCCGTG
>JACMPS010000524.1 GCA_014377395.1 Chthonomonadaceae bacterium | reverse complement strand
CGCGGCGGAACTGGCACGAAACGCGGCGTCGGTCTCGCATGACGGTGAGGCGATTTACGGGGCGGTGATCGTGGCGGTCATGGAATCGCTGGCGTTTGTCGAGCAGGATTTAGAGACATTGCTGGACGCCGCTCTCGCCTACATTCCCTCCAATTCCGTGATCGCAAAGATGATCGGAGAGATACGCGGCTGGCACAAAGCGGAACCGAACGACTGGCGCAAAACCTACGCGAAAATCGCAGAGAATTACGGCTATGACAAATTCGGAGGCAATTGCCACATGGTGCCGAATCATGCCCTCATTATTCTCGCCCTTTTGTATGGTGGGGGTGACTTTTCCGAGTCGCTGTGTATCGTGAATACCGCCGGGTGGGACACCGACTGCAACTCGGCGAATGTGGGTTGTTTGCTCGGTATCCGGGGCGGCTTGGCGGGACTCGATTCGGGGGTGGACTGGCGCACTCCGGTTGCGGATCGAATGATGCTTCCTACATCGGACGGCGGCAGGTGCATTACGGATGCGCTTGCGGAAGCCTATCACGTCGTCAATATCGGGCGGGCACTGGCAAATCTGGAGCCTGTCGCCCCGAAAGACGGCGCACGATTTCACTTCTCACTTCCGGGTTCGGTGCAGGGCTGGCGAGTTTCGGAGACAAACGAAACCACAAAAGACGCCGCAATGATTAGAAACGAAGACGGCTCCCTCGCAATCTACTTTCTAGCGTTGGCAACGGGTCGCGCTGTCAGGGTAACAACACCTACCTTTATTCCCCCGGATGCTCTGGGACGCGGCGGATACGAACTGCTGGCGTCTCCCACGCTTTATTCCGGGCAACGGGTCACGGCGAATCTCAGTGTGGATAGAGAGACTACCCGTTCGATAGAAGCCCGCCTTTTCGTGAACATTTATGGTGCGGAAGACAAAATCGAAACTCTGTATGGTGCCTCGATCACGCTGAACCCCGGCGCAAAAGACACTGAGTTCCACCTGAAAATCCCCGACACGGAAGGCTCTCCGATTTGCGAAATCGGTCTTGAACTTCTCTCCGCGTCTCGTGCAGAGGGGAGAGTTTTCATTGACTCACTGACCTGGTACGGCGCACCTGACCTCACCCTGAAATTGCCGACACGCGGTGGCAAACTCTGGCGCAAAGCCTGGGTAAACGGAATGAGCCAGTTTGGAGAGGGTGGCGGCTACACACTCGTTCAGGACGAGGAAACGGGTCTTCTCATTCAGGGAACACGAGAGTGGACGGACTATAAAGTCTCGGCAACCGTCACGCCAAATCTCGCAAAATCGTTTGGGATTGCGGCACGAGTACAGGGCATGAAGCGGTACTACGCTCTCCTTTTGACGGAGGGCAATCGGTTGCAACTGGTGAAGGCGCGGGACGGGGACACGGTTCTCGCAGAGCAATCGTTTGACTGGGACTACAACAAAGCCTACGAGTTTATGTTGGAGGTGCAGGGCGAACGCATCACGGCTTCGCTTGGAGGGGTGTCTGTGTTCGATGTCATGGATGCGTCTTACCCCCTCAAGGGCGGCGGGGTCGCTTTTGTTCTCACAGAGGGACGAGTCAACGCCGATGCCATGCGGGTCAAACCGCTTTAGGCATTACGAAATACGGGGAAAGTCAACCACCCGCTACGCTAGAGATCACAGAGGCACAGAGAGATACAGATACAGGGAGGATTTATCCACAGATTAACACCGATCAATACAGATTGAAAGGCAAGATACGAAGGAAGTTAGAGAAGAGAGAAGACAATCTTCATCTCAGCACTTAATACTTTCCTCCTGCATTTCTCTGTGCCTCTGTGGTCTCTAACGTAGTAGATGGTAAATAATCTAAGTCAATGAGAGCGATTATCGCAAAGAACGAACCCTGCCGAGCCGAAGACTCGTCCTGCAAACTATGAACCAGCACTTTCAAGAAAATCAGGAACCTCTTGCCGCCCACTCCCCCTTTGTTCAGACATCCGCTCAAGAGAGGGAAAGTACAGTTACGCCCGAAGAGTTGAGTGAAACGCAAGCACTTGGCATCCAACTCAGCGAGGAAACACGACGTGCTGAACGCCGGGAACGTTTCGCTGTGCTGGGGATTGGAGGGGTAGGGCTTTTGCTGATAGGCATCGTCGTGATAGGGGCACCGCGTCCCCTTCCTGAGTTTATCATGTCTCCTTTTTTCATTCTGACCATTATCGGAGTAATTGCCCTTTATATGCCGGTAACGTTGTCCTCTCTGCACCGCCCAAGGCGCGTACAACGGAAACTCGTACAAAAATTGGCTCAGGAGGGAAGCCCACTTTTGGTGCGGGCACTGATCGACTCACTCTTTCTTAAAGATGTTGTTGAAGATGCGATTGCAAAGAGAACCGCAAAACGCGCCCTGATCCAGTTGCTTCCCCGTCTGGACGAAGTGCAAGATTTTCACCTGAGCTCCAGACAGAGTATGATATTGCGACAGGTTTTTATGTTTCCGTTGGAAAGTGTCTGGAGAAAAGATGTCAGTGGGTTGTTCAAGCCGGTGGAAGCGGAGGAAACGGCGTTTCGGGTCTCAGTGCTGAAAGGATTCGCACTTGTCGGGGATGAGGATTGTTTGTCTCTTGTAGAAAAAATTGCTCTGGGAGACGCAAAAACTGAGGGCGAAACTGCAATTAAGAGAACGGCGCAGGAGTGTCTTCCTCTCCTCAAAGAGCGAATCGAGGGACAACGCGCCGAAAAAACCTTACTTCGTGCGTCTTCTGCGGAGGGGGGCGGGGAGGTACTGTTACGACCTTCAACCGAAATGCACGGAACTGCGGAGACGGAACTCTTGCGTCCGCTTGACGAGTAGTGCCTTGCTAATTTAACAATCACGTCATCTTTCCCTTCAATCCGCAAAATATTCACTCACAATTTTTGTGATCCCTGCCACAACTTTCCCACCAGAACACAAAAGCAGAGCAAACCCGACCCTGTGATAAAAATAGCGAACAGCTCTGCAGGTGAGTTAGGGGCGTAGGTTGCTCCGGTGCTACTCATCAGCAATTTGATCAGTTTGCCGAGGTAACTCCCTCCGCACAACACAATCAAAAGACCGCTAAATAGGATGCCTCTTCGGGCAAATGGCGAGACGGTTCCGCCGTGGCGAAGATTGTGCCAGAGCGGTCTCCAGACAAACACAGCAAGAAAAAACACGGTGAACATAAAGAGGAGATAGCCCATT
>JACMPS010000523.1 GCA_014377395.1 Chthonomonadaceae bacterium | reverse complement strand
TTTTGCTGTTTGCGGCGTCCGACCGATTTACGGAAAATAACCCTGGCACTGAAATCAAGACTTAAATTGAAATAGAACGAAAACGAATCGAGAACAAAAAATGATAAACCAAAAACTAATTTCCCTTTCCGCACTGACTTTGCTGACGCTTCCCCTGTTGACGCCTGTTGCTCATGCCGATGCGAAAGGCGAAACAATCCTGCGTGCCGCCTTCAAGAAGCTCGGCGAGTCAAAGTCAATGACGGCAACCCTCGTACAAATTATCGAGTCGAAGGCATTACGAACCCCGGTTCAGTTGCAGGGGACCTTTGCAGCAATGAAGCCCAATTATCTTGCCATACGCCTGACTGCCCCCCTCCCGGATGGGCAAGCGGGGGGAAGCATTTATGCGGCGACAGGCAAAGAGTATTTTACTTACGTCTATCCCAACGACGAAGGAACGAACACCTATCATGTGGAGCAGGATAAAGCCAATCCAACCGAATTCGCCGGGGTCTGGGAGGCTGAAGTAGACGCATTTTTTGGAGGTGAGAAATTGCTGGAGAAGGGAACCCCGGAATTCAGCAAAGTCGAAAAGGTCGGTAAAATTTCATACGATGTCGTGTTGATGAAAATGAAACCCGTTGGGGGAAACCCTGTTCGCACCCTGACCTATTATGTGGGTCAAAAAGACAAACTTATTCATCGCGCTTCATATGACACCTTGATTACCGGGAATATTTCTGGTATACAAACCAACGTTTTGACTGACATCAACCTCAACGCCGAGAAAAAGCCTTCCGATTTTGCTTACACGCCTCCGAAAGAATCCAGAAAATTCGTCCTGAAGAAAAAGCGCGAAGTCATTTTCGCTCACTACCGACCTTAGAATCCTCTCCTGAACAGGGAGAGGAATTTCTGCTCTCCCTGCCGAAATAAGTCAAAGCCACACTTTACAGAGAGAGACACTTTTCTTTTCAGTAGGATCGCAAGATTGCCGCAAGAGAAAGTTTCTCCTCTCCTGATGATTGATCCTTAAGACAACGCAACCATTCGCTCCAAATCTTAATTCTTGTTGCGTCTCTGTCGTCCGAAACGAGGGAGTTCTCGATGAAAGCCGTCATTATGGCAGGAGGCGAAGGCACACGCCTGCGCCCATTAACCTCACAATGCCCGAAACCGCTGACGCCCGCACTCAATGTTCCGATTATGGAGCATATCGTTCTGCTCCTAAAGGAGCATAACATTGATGAGATCGTGGTGACGTTGCATTATCTCGCCGACGAAATCGAAGGGTATTTTGGGGACGGTTCCGAATGGGGCGTCACCTTTCACTACTCCGTCGAGGACACTCCTCTCGGCACGGCGGGTTCGGTGAAAAAAGCCGAGGAATATCTCAAAGACGAGCCCTTCATTATCATCTCCGGCGACGCTCTCACCGACATTGACATTGACAAAGCAATCAAATATCATCGGGACAAAAACAGCATGGCGACGATTGTGCTGTCCCATGTCCCCAATCCTCTTGAGTTCGGAGTTGTGATTACGGACGATGAGGGGCGTATTCGCCGATTCCTCGAAAAGCCCTCTTGGGGCGAAGTTTTCTCCGATACCGTCAACACCGGAATGTACATTCTGGAGCCTTCCATTTTCGCTTATATGGAGCAGGGCAAAAGTTACGATTGGAGCCAGGACATTTTTCCGCAGATGCTCGCCGAAGAAAAACCCATGTTCGGCTATGTCATGGACGGCGATTACTGGTGCGACGTAGGAAATTTGAGTCAGTATCGTGAAGCGCAATACACGGTCATGGACGGGCAAACCCGTGTGCGGATCGGAAGCGCAGACAATCACATCGGCAATGGCGTATGGGCGGGGGAGGGTTGCGACATTGACCCCCGCGCTCAGATTATTCCTCCGGTGGTGATGGGCAAAAACTGCAAAGTCAAAGCCGACGCGATTGTCGGGCCCTACACCGTCATTGGTGACAATTGTATTATCGAAGAAAAAGCGGTGGTGCATCGTTCCGTTTTGTGGGACAGTGTTTATGTCGGAGTCGAGTCGCGCCTGAGTGCCTGCACCGTTTGTTCGCATACGACAATCAAGCAAAACTGCAACATTCAGGAGGGCGCGGTCATCGGATCACGGGTTCGCATCGAAAACGATTCGACGATCCGAACACAAATCAAACTCTGGCCTGACAAAATTATCGAAGCGGGTTCCACCGTCACAATGAGCCTGATCTGGGGACAAAAATGGGCGGGTTCGCTGTTTCGCAATCAGGGCGTCATGGGCATTGCCAACATCGAACTGACCCCCGACTTCGCCTGTAAACTCGGTGCGTCTTTCGGCGGCTTTCTCAAGCGGGGCGCAACGGTTGTGACTTCCCGTGATTCAGGCCCTGTCGCACGAATGATGAAACGGGCGATGATCTCCGGTTTGCTCTCCGTTGGCGTCAACGTCATGGACATGCGCTCGATGCCACTCCCGATTGCCCGACACGGAATTCTCGGTTCTCAGGCAGCGGGTGGCGTTCATATTCGGCTTGCGCCCGACGATCCCAAATTGCTCCTTATCGAGTTTTTCGATCATCAGGGCGTTTACCTGTCCAAGAATCAGGAGCGTAAAGTCGAGACGATTTTCTTCCGTGAAGACTTCCGGCGCGTTGATGTGGAGCAGGTAGGCGAACTTGAGTTTGCAGGGCGAAGCGTCGAGCAATATGCCGAAGATTTTTATCATCAGTTGCAGGTAGAGGCGGTTTATTCGCGTCGCTTAAAGGTAGTGGCGGACTTCGCGTTCGGGCGACTCGGCTCGGTTTACCCGACCATGTTAGGCAAACTCGGCTGTGATCTGATTGCGCTGAACGCCTACCCGGACGTAAACAAAACTCCGAAAACTCCTGAAGACCGTGCGGCACTCATGCCAAATCTCTCACAGATCGTGCAAACGCTTGGCGCGGACATCGGGGTGCTGTTCGAGGCGGACGGCGAACGAATGACGTTGGTGGACGAATACGGTGGGGTGATCGAAGGCAACCGGTTGCTGGCGATCATGGCAATTTTGCAGTCGCGTACCCGCAAAGAAGCGCGGATTGCGGTTCCGGTCACGGCTCCACGCATGATCGAGCCGATTGTGGAAGTTCACGGGGGAACCGTCACACGCACGAAAACCGATACGCGCGATCTGATGGCGGTAGCGGTAGGCGCAGGCAAAAATGAGCGGGTTCATTTCGCGGGAGACGATGCGGGCGGGTTTATCTTTTCGGATTTTCAGCCGAGTTTCGACGCGATGTTCGCCTTCGGGAAACTGATCGAAATGCTGACCACGACAAACTTACGCCTTTCGGAACTCTCGAAAGAACTCCCTGAATTCCACGTCAAAAAAGCGACGGTGCGTTGTCCCTGGGAGATGAAGGGGCGGATTATGCGCGTCCTTGTGAAAGAGGCGGACAGCGTAGAGGACGAAGAGGGGCGGAGCGCGGAACTGATTGACGGGATCAAGTTTTATCAGGGAAACGATTGGGCGTTGGTGTTGCCGGATGCCTCGGAGCCGTTTTTCCATGTGTATGCGGAGGCGGGGACGGACGAGGCGGCGGAGCACTTGATGCACACGTACATCGAAAAAATTGAAGGCTTGCGGGGCTAATTCCGGTCAGGAGTGAAATCCTGGAAATGAGGAGTAGGCGGTGTCCTCTTGCCCGCCTTCTCCTTTTGTTACCGGGTTTCCGGGCGCATATAATGAGAGCGGAAGTGGTACGGCTTCGCGCCAGAACTGAAGGACAACCCTTTGATCTTCGGGGGCGCACAAGTCCTGACTCTCTGGATACAATGGATCGGTATTTTTGCTGATGACCCCATTTTTGAGGAAGTGACGCAGGGGATGGAAGCCGACCGAAAGCGGGAACGAGCGGAGGCACGTCGCTCGTGGGCGGAAGATAAGACGGGCGTATGATTTATCTTACCGACAGCGAAAAGGTTGAACAAACCAGAGTTGGAAGAAGTCTGTCCTGATGAAACCGGATTATCAGGTTGAGCTGCATTTTGCGGCAAAAGCCGATTCGGAAATGGACGCCTACTGGGTCACTTCTAATACGTTCTTGCCGACGATTCGAGAGTTTGCTCACGCTCACCAGATAGAGATCAAACACCCTTTTCGTGATGACCCAAAGATGTATACGGGTTTGGAGGGAAAAGGCGAGGATGGCACCTATTTGATTGTCTCAAATATTGACTTTATGTCTTCGATGGAAACTTGGGAAGAAGTAACTGTCTGGTTGCGAGAAGCACTTGATTCGGTTCACGATCCTGCAGTACGTTTTCTGTCTCTGAAACGCTACCACTCATTTTTTGGTTAATAAATACCGAGCGGTCAAATTGGTAATTGCTGACAATTCCGCTTATGACTTGGAATGACGCTGCTTATCACACGTCTAGCGAATCTTCTCACGGCGTTCCATTTCCTTCAGGGCGCGTTCCGCTTCCCGGTCGGCTTTCACGACCTTCTTCGCGTTCGCTTCCGGCAATTTGTCATTCTGTCGTTTTCGCCATGCCGCCCTCACAAGTAGCCCTACGCCTCCCACTATTCCTGCAATCATCAGAACCGAAATCAAAACGCCAAACAGTGACATCAACGCCCAATATGCGCCGAACAGCACCACCAGAACTACAATGATTTTGAGAACCGATTTCATCTGCCCCGTCCTTCCCACCCCTGACCAACGAAAATAATCCTGAAAGAGAGTTCCTCTTTCTTACCGGTGAATCCTGCCCTGCCCGAATGATAGACTTATCTTACGTACACATCTTACCGCCGGGAGTAGAAAACTCATTTCATCCAAATCAAACAAAAGAGAGCGTCTTCGGGACGCGATACGAAGACACCCTCTGTCTTGAAGTCTACAAGTTCTATTACGTGAAAGCGGAAGACGGTGAAAAAAGAGGGAATTCTGCGTCTGAAAGACGCCCGTTTTTGTTGCCGGGGGTTTTCAGCCCCCGGAAAAGAGAAGAAGAAACGGGCATTAGCCTTGACTCCTCTCTCCGGGCTTTTCGAGGGTTTCACTACCCGACACATTTTGCTTTTCCCATCAATCGAGGGATGGCAAGGAAGATGGGAATCGGCTTATTCTTGTTGAGGCAATGTTCCAGCCACAGCAAACCAATCTGAAACAGGCTTAAATCGCAACGGTCAGTCCGATGCACAACCGAAAGTTTGCCCGCTAACAGGACGGCGACGCCCAAGCAGACCAACCAGACATACGCCAGACAGGTAGCAATCAAGAGGTGCTCCAACCGGTCCGTCGCACGCAAATGGCTATGCGCCAGATGAAAGCCTCGACTTTTCTGATCGGAAAAAAGCGTCTCAATCCGAAACCGTTGTTTATAATACAGAACGGCTTCTTCCGGCAGGTCACAATTACTCACAAGATACAGCGGGGCGTGATGCCGCGTGTGCCACAGACCAACGACGAGAACCGGACCAAAGCCCGCGCCACTAAAAGTGACGTCTTCGTAAACGACTTGTTCACCCGGACGCAATCCCGTTTCGCGCAATGAATGCCGGCTTTCGTCGCCCGCTTCGCTAATGAGTGTGTTTCTGGGGATGCGGCATACATAGTCCCACCCTAAATCGGTTGCCGCTTGCAACAGTCCTACGCCGTTGTATTCGCCATCGCCCAAGAACACGACCCTTCGGGTTGGCGGCACAAGTGCGGCGGCTTTTTGCAACAAGGCACGATGCGTTTCCTCACTCACATGACCTTTTTTGCCCGTGACCACCTGCCAACACAAAGGCAAAGCGCGGTTTTGATAGACGACACTGACGACTAACGCCTGCGCCTCTTGACCGACTTCGCTCCCGTCCATGATCAATACGAGCGGACCTTCGGGTAGGCTGGCAAGAAGCCGCGCTAAAAAGGGGGCGTAATACGTAGCGAACGTCACGGTTTCGTTGGCGAGCGAGCGTTCATAGCGGCGGATACGGCTTTGCCGCTTCTGTGGGGTCGGGACTTTGCTGGCGATGGCGGACGTGGAACAGCGTTTGCTACCGACGATCCCGCTGACCAAATGCGAGAGTGTGGTCAGATGTTGAGCGAAACGTCCCTTCACTTCGCGTCCGCAACGTCGCTTTAAGGCGGCGTGTATGTCACAATAACGTCTGAGGTTGTCGCTCATTGGGCACTCCTGTTGTCTTGGTAAACACAAGAATACCTAAGGCGGCAACCTCTTTACAAATGTGTCGGGTAGTGAATGCAATAGAAAGAACAGTTGGAGAAAATCGACACCTCTCCTACAGTGATCAACGGGAAGATATGGGGCGGCATTACAATTCAAGAGGGAGTGTCGGGAGCTTCTTCAGACAAAGATGCAAAAGAAAAAGGGCAACCCCCAGAGTTTGAGGTCTACTATGTTGGTACGGAAGCAGAATACAACGCGCAAATGCAGAAGTCTCCTATAGGAAACTCGTGACCTGAGCGGGGACGGCAAAGCGGACATTCTCTTTCAGGACAGTGTGACAGGAGTGATTTCGTACTGGCTTCTCGACAACGGGGCGGTAACGGCAACAGGCGTAATCCCGACGGTGGGCGACGTGTCAAACCTGAAGGTGGTGGGTCAGCCTGACCCCAACCGTGACGGCAAAGCGGACATTCTGTTGCAGAGTGCGAGTGCGCCTCCGAGAGCAAAGAACCCGTACGGCTTTGTGGGCAGGCGGGGTACGTCAGCGACGGCGAGACGGGACTGATCCTGTGCGGACAGCGGTATTACGATCCTTTGCAGGGTAGGTGGATCACGCAAGACCCGATTGGGCGAGAGGGCGGGGATAACCTTTACGCTTATTGTGACGGTAACCCCGTCATGAACTTCGATCCGACAGGTTTGCTCACGATCTTCGGCTACGAGTTCACCTTCGACGGAACGATCATGGGGTTAAAAACGGGAGGGGCGGTTGTTGCCGATACGTTCTCGTTTGGTCTCTACAGTAGCAAGGGCTACAAAGATCAACCAGGTTATGAGGGAAGCGATATTCTGTCGCAGATTAGTAGAGAGGCTGTACTCCAATTAGTCGGGGTGGGGGCAATTAAGTTAATTGCGAAAGCAAAGCCAGCAAGTCTTGTTGGCAAGACTGTAGGTTGGTGGAAGAAAGGAATGGAAGCGGACAAGGATTGGCGAAAACTTTCAACTCAAGATAAGTTTTTTTACGAATTGGGACAAAAGGCTTTGGGTGATGCCCGCTACCTAAAATTTAAGGATCTATCACCAGTGCAACGAGGAAGAGCCCTCTGGAAAGCCGGAAGGATAAGAGCATTTCTACCGGAGTCCACAGGCTTTGCACGAACGAAAGGGGCGGGAGCAGTTCTAGGTTCTGGCCCTACCCCGCTAGGTCGCTCAGTTATTCGAAAGGCAGTAGCAGCAGCACCTTTGAGAAAGCTTCGACGCGAGTAATTGAAGGAGTTTTCCAATGAAGACAAAAGAACCCATGCTTCCAGTTGCCGGGGGTAGAAAACTGACTGCTTTTGATCTCTTCTGGTTCGGTTTCTACCTACTCTGTGGTTTTCTCTCATGGAGGTACTTTAGTGCCCACTATAACCGAACGCTCGGTGTCATATTCGGGTTTATCGGTTATGGATTGAGTTGGATGAGCATCAGATTGCTGGCTGTTTGGTTGGAAAAACACTCAGAGGACGAGAAAGGATAGAGCGTTATAACCAATCCAATGTGCGTGGATAAAATTCTTGAACCTGACATTTTCGTTCACATATCGGATTGAGCTGCGGGGTCTATAGGAGTTCTTCTATGACCCCGCATATTGAAAGCGATACTGCCAAATGTAGAATGAACCGATTTCAAGTAGTTTCCGATTGAAGGTTGATAGACAATCGGAGCGGCAACCTGAGTGCCCTGACGACTGCCGGGGTGAGCGGGGTCATGTCTCGTCACATTTCGTCTTATGCTTACAGTTGGTATCACTGTTTTGATCCGCAGGGCAACTTCGTTACGTTTGTGCGAAGCAACTCCAGTTCGGGCGGGCAGTACGATCTTTACGACGCTTACGGACTTCGCGCCTCCAACTCTCCTCCGAACCTCTCCGATCCGTTTATGGGCTTTGGGGGACAGGCGGGCTACGTCAGCGACGGCGAGACGGGATTGATCCTGTGCGGACAGCGGTATTACGATCCGTTGCAGGGTCGGTGGATCACGCAAGACCCGATAGGACGGGCGGGAGGGGACAACCTCTACGCCTATTGTGACGGAAACCCCGTTATGAACTTCGATCCGTCGGGGTTACAGATCAATAAACAGATTCATATTGCGGCGGCGGGAACCT
>JACMPS010000522.1 GCA_014377395.1 Chthonomonadaceae bacterium | reverse complement strand
GAAGAAATCACTGATTCTTGCCACTCTGTTTGTTGTCACAGGTGGAACAGTTGCTGTGTCCGCTCAGACTCAGACAAATGTTCCTCCGAAGTCCAAGCCGAAAACAAATGTAACTCCACCCTCGGCAAAGATAAAAACACAGAAGTCCAATGGAAAAGCGACGAAAAAGACTGATCCAAAAGATACCGCCCCTAAAGTTGAGGGAGTTTTACTGACACCGCCTGAAACCGTCGGCGGCGTAAGCGATCAGCTCGTGGATGATATTATTAGGGTGCTTCAACGCCGACTTCTGCTGACCGGAGAGTACAGCGGGGTGTTTATGCGCTCCTCTCTTTCAACGATCAAACGAGGAGTAACGGATAAAAGACTGACTTCTGCGGACATTGAGAAGCCTTTTGTCAGTAACGTCAAACTGGAAAAACTCAGTACGGTTGCAGGTTATAAGTCCATTTTGACTTCTTCCGTCAGCGATTACAAGTACGACGAAGCAAAAAAGAATGTGACCTTCGACCTGACTTTGCGATGGTTGGATTTTTCAACTGGAAAAGCCACTGTTCGTGCCGCTTCGGAAACTTTCGTTGGCAAGCCGGGAAGCAAGGGACAAACGGAAGTGCAGATCGCGCTTGATACCATTCGCGATGCCGCAGAAAAACTCTCCAAGCAACTCATTCCTGTTCCCGAAGTAGAACTTTCTCCTAAAGGCTCGAAAAAGTAAGAGGGTATTTCGTTCCTCCAGAAGAGCGGAAAAAGTGATCGAAAAGCCGGACGCAACACGTCCGGCTCTTTGTTCCGCTCAGGGTTGATTTCCGTTCACACCACGTCATAATCTATTGAAACCCAATACAGACTCACTTTAACCGGTTTAAGTTGCAGAGTTATGCAGTCTCGTTCGCCCTAATCTATAGATCAGGGGCTAAGAAAATCAAAATTCGCCCTTGCAGACCTTGCAAAAGACACCTTCCTTTGGAAAGTAATTTATGACTTCAAGTTCCGCTCATAAAATCCTGACCCATTTCTTGACCACGATCTTAATGCTGGTTGCACTTGCCCTCACAACCGGGGCGGAAGCACAGCAGTACAGTATTACCCTGAGAGCCACACGCTATGTTTTGCTCTCAAACGGACGCGAAAAAACGCAGGTGCGTGCCGAAGTCAGAGACCTGACAGGCAAGCAAACGGGCAGTTTAGAGGTACAGTTCTCCACGACGCTCGGTGTCCTCTCTCAAAACCGAGCGCAAACTTTTGGAGGGGTAGCACAGGTTGAACTCTCCGCTACCGTTGCCGGAATTGCAAAGGTGACGGCAAGTGTACGTGGAGCCGTTACCGATCCTATCGAAGTCTCCTTTACCGACGATGCCGAAGCACTTTATCAAGGAAAAGGTTACGTCGAGATTAGCGGCAAGGGCTATCTCGCTTACAGTGTCGCAGAAAAAGTGATTGAGGCAAGCGGCAAAGGCAGTGGAGCGAAAGTCAAGTACCGTAATATCGAAATCAGTGCGGATCGTTTGTATCTTTCCTGCGAGGGCCTAATCGTGAGAGCGCAGGGCAATGTCATTCTGAAACGCGGTAAAGAAAGTGTCACCGGAAACCGCCTCGTTTACCGTTTGAGCGAAGGAAGCGGCTTTGGAATTGTGAACAAGGATGGAAATCCGCAACTCTCCGAGATCACCGGACAAAACCTGCGTATCGGCAAAATGGAAACTCCTCTTCCCAACAGTTATCTTTTGCTTCCGACACTTCAGTCCAAACTCGTGATTGCCGCACGCGGAATCACCTTTTTCCCCGGTGACCGCTTGATTTTCAGCAAGCCCAAAGTGCTTCAAGATGGGCAACTCATTTACACCGCCGCTTACCACCAGATGCGTCTTGACTCACCAGAACTGTTCGCTGAGCAGTTCATCTCCGTGGGAACAAATGGTTTTGGTCTGGATTTACCCGTTTACTACAATCTGACGGCAAATGGTTCCGGCACCGTTTATCTCCGAAATCAGCAACAGCAGGGACGTAGTTACTTTGCACAGAACAATGGATTTTCAATGGATGTGGTGCAGTCCTACAATCAGCAGGGAGACCGTTCCTACGAAGGGGCTTACGGATTTACAGGGCTGACGCGCGGCGATTGGAGTTTCCGTTTCCTTCACAATCAGGAATTCGGGAATAACTCGCAAGGTGGAATTTCCATTGATTTCCCTCAGCACACCGGAGTCTACACAAACGCGAACTTCAACCAGCAACAACGCAAAATGCGCTGGGGCTTTAATGCGTCCGGTGGGAAAGTATGGTCGGGCTTGATCGAAAGCAGTTTGCGCTCCGATCTTTATGCGGAAACGCAACCTCGACAACTCCTCGGCAGCCGCGATTTGATGTACACGCTGGGGTCTACGCTCACCACCAGCAATATCCGCTCTCAAGATGCAATCATCGGAACCCGTAATCAAAACACGGAACAATTAACCTTGCGTACCTATGCTCGCCCGCGTCAACTTGACCCACGCACCACTTTGAGCAACTCCTTTACGGTGGGACAGGTCTGGCAAAGCAGAGGGCAAAGCGGCATTGCAAGTACGGCAAGCGTCACGCTTGATCGCCTGATAAACGGGGGCGGTACTCTCGGATTAAGTTATGATTTCGTCAATCAACCTTCGGGTGACTTTGTTCCTATCGGACATCATCGATTTGGAATGTCCTACAACGTCAACAAGGGGAGGCGTTTCGATGCCACCGTCTTTGGTTCGCTCTACGCCGATTCGACGGACGCGACCCTTTATGCCGATATGAGTTACCGTCTCACAAAAGATTGGCGTTTTCTGTTTTCCGGGACTTACTCGAACTACGATACGGGAAGTTTTCGTGATTTGCAGTTCACGATTGGCAGACGCATCGGGGCGCGAGAACTCCAGTTCACCTACTCCACCTTCAACAAACGCATTTCGTTTGACCTGACCGCAACCCGCTTTTAACCGCAACGCCGGAAAGTTTGATGCCCGCCCTTCTCTTTCTCTAAGAAGAGGAGGGCTTTTTCGTGTCCAGTCCGTGATAAGAAAAATCGTCTTCCATATTTTCAATAGGATCGAACCCTTTGCACTTAAATTTCCTCTATCTTATAAGTAAGACAAAAAGCGTCACTAATAAGAGGAGCCTTCCCTTTGATTTTCACCCGAAACCAGGAAAAAGACAAAATTAGACGCCTTCTCGCCGGAGAGAAGGAGGCGGGCGATTGGCTTGTCGAAACCCATTACCCTGACCTCTACCGCCTTTTGCGCTTTTTGACTTGCAGTGAGGAAGCGGCGCAAGACCTGACCCAACAGACATTTACGGCAGGATGGACGGCTCTTCCCGGCTTTCGCTCTGGTTCCTCTCTCAGGACATGGCTTCACCGAATCGGTTATCACGAATACGCCCGGTGGCGCAAATCGCAACCCTCCGATATTTCGATTGAAGTTTCAGAGGAGGTTTCAGGAGTGAGCGGCTTACCGGGTGTCGAGACGTTGGCACTGGAACGCGCTCTTTTGCAACTGCCGGAAGAGCAACGCGAAGTGTTTTTATTGCATCACTTGCAGAGTCTCTCCGTGTCGGAGATCGCGGAGGTGCAAAACGTTTCGGGCGGAACGATCAAGTCTCGCCTGTTTGCGGCACGAAAACGCTTACGAACTCTGATGACCGAAGAGCCGCCCCACAAGCAGGGAAATGGCGACTCCAAGCCGATTATGGTGGGTATCGAAGGGGGAAAACGATGAGATTATTTGAGAATTTCAGGGTAATGGTGGGTGGTAAGCGAGGGGCGGACGCGCTAATCGCCGATGATCTCCGGGTGATGAAGCAAAGCCGAGTTTCGCGAGAGGGCATCGAGAAAACAAAGGACGAACTGCAACGCTTGCAGAATTTCGGAACTCAGAATGTCACGCGCCCCTTTTTGGATAGAAGCCCCTATGCCCGAACGCTCTACCGCGTAGCACAATCTGCGGGAGCAACGATTTTTGCTCTGGCGATTTTCGGGGGCGGGTGGGTTTATTATGCCGACAGAACGCCTGACATCAAGCCGACACGCCAGGTCTTGCCTTCACCAAATGGCTACGACGCTTTGATCTTAGCAACGCGGTCTCTGCCGTCTGAGAAAGAGTGTGAAGAATGGTTTAGAAAAGACACGTTGAAGGACGAAGCGGACGAGAAACGATGGGGAGTCAAGCACATCATCTCTCACAGAGACGGGGTTGAGGCAGGAGAAGAAGCGTTTCTTGAAAAATGCGAATCCGCCTTTCAACAAATGTGGAAATCAATGTTGACTTCTGAATTTGTCATTCCTTATTCCGGGCGATTGGATGTACTGATGCCGGAACTGCATTCGTTTCAGACGATGGCAAAATTATTGTTACTGAAAGCCAGACACTTAGAGAAGCAAAATAAATTCGAGGAATCAAGAGAGACTTATCTGCAAACCCTCTTATTTCTGAACCGGCTCGGCAATGCAGGAACCCTAACCCATTTTTATGTTTCCGCCAATCTTCAAGCAAAAACAGTTGAGGCTCTTAGCCATTTGCTTCCCTATCTGAGCGAAAAGACAAAAACACAGTTATGTGGGGATGCACTTCCAGTTGTTGTAAGTGTCCCACTCAGTCTGACACTAGTTCTTATTCAGGAAGAGGAGGGAACCCTGAAAGCACTCTTCGATCTCTTCGCCAGACCTGATTGGCGTTCCGAATTCAGGCGGTTGCTACGAACACAATTCGGAACTTACCTCGATCCCGGCACACAACAGGACGATTTTGCTACAAAAATTGCACTCTACACGGTCAATAAAAAATGGGCGATCAGCAATTACAAAAAATATATGGCTGAGGCAAGCCGCCGAGCCGCTTCCCTTGACTCTTGGAAACTCGATGATCCAGACTTGCCCTATGATTTGATCGTGCGCTGGGTGACGCCCTTAATTAAGCCTGCTCTTTTTGCAAACACACAACTGTTGGCGCAAAAACACTTGCTTCTTTGCGCCTACTACTTGAAAGCATATTACGCGACTAATGGGAAATATCCCGATCAACTGAAGAATTGCACGACTGATGCCCTGGTTTTATCTGACCCATTTACTGACTCCTCAGCAACTCCTCAAATGCTCCGTTACAAGCGAGTGGGCAAAGGTTATTTGCTTTACAGCGTAGGTCCCGACGGCAAAGATGACGGAGGTAAGCCCGTCGCAAATCCGAAAACCCACAAGTTGCAGACCGCTCCTCAGGTGACACCGGAAAGTGTAGGAGACATCGTATTTGATTCGGAGAAGAGGAGCAGGTAGAGAAAACCCGGTGAATAAATTCCCCTGAGTGTGCGGCAGAAGCGAATCTGTCCCTCCCCTTATGCAATGGGAGGGACAGATTCGTCAATGGTTTGATAATTTAGACGATAGAACGATTGGTCAACGGTTTGATAGATTAATCAACGGTCTGAAGACCGCCGCTAAGCACCTGTGG
>JACMPS010000521.1 GCA_014377395.1 Chthonomonadaceae bacterium | reverse complement strand
GGCACGGATGTTCGGCTACTTCAAGCAGTTTCACACGAAGTTCGGGATCGGCATTTACCCGATTGCCGTGTTTTCCTTTGATGCGCCGATGCGCCCTGAGCCGAGCGTTTACAGCGAAACGGTGTTTGGGTTAGAAGTGATCCGCTATCAGTTCAAGCCTATTCAACTCAACCTGTTACACTGGAAGGACTTTGTGCATAATCCAAACCCAATTGCCACGGCACTCATGGCGAAAATGAACGTGGCTTCGAGCGATTATGTGGAAGTGCGGCGAGGCTTTTTCGAGTTGTTCTCAAAGGGGAACCTGGATCGAAAGCAGTTGCGAGCAATCAATGAGTTTATGAGTGCGTACTTGAAATTGACCCGTGAGCAATATGAGCAACTACAAGAGGAGATCAAAACCGTTATGTCACCACACGAAGTCGAAGAATACACTACTATTATCACCGAGTCCGACGAAATCGCTTTTGAAAAGGGCATCGAAAAAGGAATCGAAAAGGGCATTGAGGAGGGGGTCGCACAGGGGTTGCGGATGGGGCAACTCCGCCTGACGTTGCGCCTACTTGAAGACAAATTCGGGGGAGTGGACGAGGCGTTGCAAACCCGGATCACGGCGTTGCAAACCGAAAAGAGAGAAGATTTAGGAGTGGCTCTGCTCCGTATGGAAACGCCGGACGCCCTGGAAGCCTGGCTCGATGCCAACGCCTGAATTTGTCCTCTCTCTGCATCGGCAAAAACGAAGAAGACTCAGTACCGCAGTTGAATAGACAAACTGACCGTCCTGAGTTTTGCTTTTTGCTTTCCGTGATGGGTGCCGATCTGCAAACGTTCTTTCCAAATCAAGCAGGAATCTCACAACATATGTCGAATCTAGCGAACTAGAGCAGAACGCACCCCAATTTGCGACTCTATTGCGCGGTATGGGGTATCCTATGTCATCACGGAAACAAGGCGGGGAGAAGGGCGTACCCAATGGCGAATAGTGCAATGTATAGCAATCAAGGTGTTGGCGCGAACGGGCTGGAGCCGGGCGGAGCCAGAATCAAGGTCATCGGGGTGGGTGGCGGCGGAACCAACGCCGTCAATCGTATGATCGAAGATGGATTGAGCGGAGTGGAGTTTGTGGCGATGAACACCGATGTTCAGGCACTCACGAAATCCAATGCAAGCAAAAAGATTCAACTCGGTCTCGACAGCACACGCGGACTCGGTGCGGGAGGCGACCCCTCGGAGGGACGTAAAGCCGCCGAGGAAAGCAAAAGTGAAATCAAAAAGATGATTGATGGTGCGGACATGGTGTTCATCACCGCAGGAATGGGTGGCGGAACCGGAACCGGAGCCTCCCCGATCATCGCTGAAATCGCGTCGGAAATGGGTGCGCTGACGGTGGCGGTTGTCACCAAGCCTTTCGCTTTTGAGGGACCGCGCCGGATGCGAAACGCCGAAGAAGGAATTCGCAACCTCAAGGATAAAGTGGACACGATCATTATTGTCCCCAACGACAGACTCCTTTCGCATGGCGACCGCCGTATGACGCTGAAAGACGCTTTCATCAAAGCCGATGACGTACTTCGACAAGGCGTTCAGGGCATCTCGGACATTATCACGATTCCCGGCGAAATCAACGTAGACTTTGCGGACGTGAGAGCGATTATGTCTAATGCGGGTCCCGCCCTTATGGGAATTGGCAAGGCATCCGGCGATCATCGCGCCGTCGAAGCCGCGCAGGAAGCTACCTCCTCGCCGCTCCTGGAAACAAGCATCAACGGAGCCTCGAAAGTTCTGGTCAACGTGACTTCGGGAAGCGACCTGACCCTTGCTGAGTTTACGGAAGCCTCAGAATTGATCAGCCAACTCTGCGACTCCGAAGACGCCAACATTATCATTGGCTGGGTTACTGATTCGGAAATGGAAGGGCAAGTGCGCGTGACAGTGCTGGCAACCGGCTTTACTTCGCAAGAAGCGCAAGCCACAAACGCTCAGCGAAACTCGCGCACGGACGTACAGCCCGGTACTTCGCAAAATCCCACGCAGGGACAACCGCCGCCCCAAGCCAATCAGCGTAGCACCTACGGACAGGAAGCACAGCCGATTCAGACCCCATCTGCGGGTTATCCACCGTCCGCAAGCTCACCGCAGGTTTTGAGGGGGACGGTTCCTCCTCCTGTTCCGAACACTCAGAATGGACAAGGAACCCCACCCGCACCCGTTGAGCCACCGCAACGCAAGCCTACCGATAACGATTACGATCTTCCTACCTTTTTGCGACGCGGCTGAAAGTCCGAAAAACAAAATCATCCAACGGCCTGAGACCGAGCGGAGAATTCCGCTCGGTTTTTCTTCTGTGTGCCATTTCTGAAAACAGACCTATCTCTTCAACAACAACCCCGTTTTTATGCCGCCTTTTGTGTCATAATGAGAATAAATGACTTTCTAAAGTTCTCAGGAGAACCACCCACATTATGAGTATCGTTAGCGGCTTGTTGGGACGATTTTCTCGCGACATGGGAATTGATCTCGGCACTGCCAACACCCTCGTCCATGTGCGCGGACGAGGGATATTATTGCGTGAACCCTCCGTTGTCGCCGTAGACCGCGACACCCGCAAAGTTTTAGCCGTTGGTGAAGAGGCGAAACGAATGTTGGGGCGTACTCCCGGCTCCATTATCGCCATTCGTCCGCTCAAGGACGGCGTGATCGCCGACTTCGAGCAAACGGAAAAAATGATCCGATACTTTATTGATAAGATCAATCGGCGTGGATTTCTTTTTGCACCGCGTGTGGTCATCGGCGTTCC
The DNA here is from genome assembly GCA_014377395.1 of Chthonomonadaceae bacterium. Lineage (GTDB taxonomy): Bacteria > Armatimonadota > Chthonomonadetes > Chthonomonadales > Chthonomonadaceae > JACMPS01. Next base: position 7,323 of record JACMPS010000521.1, on the reverse strand, counting down.
GTCAGGCGTCACCGAAGTGGAAGAACGCGCGGTGCGTGAAGCCGCAAAAAAAGCGGGCGCACGAGAAGTTTTTATCATTGAGGAACCGTTTGCGGCGGCAATCGGTGCTGGCTTACCTGTTGCCGAGCCGACGGGTTCTATGATCGTGGACATTGGAGGCGGAACCACCGAAGTTGCCGTGATTTCTCTAGGTGGTATTGTCACGTCGCGCTCGATTCGAGTTGCCGGGGACGAATTGGATGAGGCAATCACCAGTTATGTGCGTCGTGCCTACAACCTTTATATCGGAGATCGCACAGCGGAAGAAGCGAAATTCGAGATCGGTTCCGCCTACGCGACGGGACCCGAACGCACGATGGACGTGCGGGGACGTGACCTCATTTCCGGGTTGCCGCGTAGTGCTACGATCTCTTCGACTGAGATTCGGGAAGCCATTGCCGACCCGATCAGTGCGATTGTAGAAGCCGTCAAAGTAACCCTGGAAGGCACTCCTCCCGAACTCGCCGCCGACATTTATGAGCGTGGAATTGTGCTGGCAGGAGGCGGGGCGTTGTTGGAGGGGCTTGATCTTTTGCTGAACCGTGAAACCTCCATGCCCGTTCATATCGCTCCCGACCCACTTTCCTGCGTGGTGCTCGGAACCGGAATTATGCTGGAAAATCTCGACACCAACCCGCGCTTGCGGAAAGCCCTGAAAGGATGAGAGGAGGGCTAGTGATCGGAAGTCAGGGCAATACAAAGACAAGAAACCTCACGCAAAGTCGGAGAGGATCTGCATAGATCAGACGGTATTTTCCTAACTTTTGACTCCTTTCCCTCCTGTACCCTATGTCTGACGACACGCCCTCACCTCTACGCCGTTATCGCTTTGCGATTTTTCTTCTAATCGCGGGAACGGTTGTGGGCGTCTACCACAATCGCACTACCGACAAAAGCAAGCCCGACCCGGTTGTGGTGGTAGTACGCTCCGTTTTCGCTCCTCCTGCAAACGCACTCGGTACTTTTTCACGCTGGGTTAGCCGGGAAACCGGGTGGATTTTTCATGGTAGATCCATTGCACAGGAAAATCTACTGCTCAAGCAACAAGTCGCCGAACTCGAATCAAAGTCCGCCGCCGCCGAAGAAGCCACTCTTCGCTACGAACATTTACGAAGTGATCTCGGCTTTGTACAGAAGGCGCAACCCCGTCTTCTTGCCGCCGATTTAGTCACCCGCCGCCCCGACCCCAAATTCGATACGCTGGTTATTTCGCGGGGAAGTGGAGACGGGGTTCACGTTGATAGCGTGGTTACAACAAAAATGGGGCTTGTCGGGCGGGTTTTCGAGACAACTCCGACAACTGCTTCCGTTCTCCTTATCACCGATCAAAATTCGGGAGTGGGCGCACGAGTGCAACGCGCTCAGTCACGGGCAACAGGCGTGATTAAGGGAGACAACACGTCTTCGCTCTCGATGATTTATCTGCCGCAGGCGGCGGACATCAAGCCGGGAGACAAAATCGTGACTTCGGGGTTGGGAGGAATCTTTCCGCCGGGGTTGGTAATCGGGACGGTAAAAACAGTGAGAGCGGACACGGGCAACTCGCTAAAGATCGCAACGATAACGCCGCAGGTTGACCCGGACACGCTGGAAGAGGTTTATGTTGCGCCATGAGCGAAGAGGCAAGGCGAGCGTTCGGGTTGGGGTTTTCGTTGCTCTTGGCAGCGATGCTACAACTCGTCTTCGCCGACCCCCTCCAAATCAAAGGTGCGAAGCCCGACTTTTTACTCCTGTTCGCACTTATGGGTTCACTTTTCTGTGACCTGAATGGGGGGGCGGCACTGGGATTTTTCGCGGGGCTGATTCATGCTTCGTTTGCGTCCTCTCCGCATGGCGGCTTTGGTTCGCTCATCGTCAATCGAACGCTGGTTTCCGGGTTTGTCGGCTGGCTTGAAGAAAGAGTATTTCGAGACTCGCCGATTATGACTCCCCTTTTCGCGTTTGCCGGAACGCTTGTCGCAGAAACCCTCTTTTACCTCTCGGTTCCACAGGGGCGGCTCCGTCACCGAGTCTTTATTGCGGTGGGAACCGCCCTCTACAATGCATTTTTGGCTCTTCCCGTTTACCTTCTCCTGCGCCGCCTCACCGGGCTCAAAAAAGCCGCAGACCGCATTTAAAAAAGCCCTCACCTAATCCCTGCGATTTTATAATCCCAGCCGTGTTTGTCCGCGTAGTTCGTCCTCGTTTTCACCGTCTATTGTTGCCGTGAATTGCTTGCCGAGGCGCAGGCGTTGCGACTGATAGTTAGAGCCAATTCCTTGCCCGTAAAGGAAATCAGGCGATTCAGTACAGTGCATCAACTCAAGACGAAACAGAGGTTGTCCGTCCTCCAACAAAAACGGCACGTCCCGATTACGAATTTCCAGGACAACGGCGGCGGCACTGCGGGCGGAAGCAAGTTGCGGGTGATAACCGAATCCCGAATCGAAAAAGCCCGCGTAATGGGTTCTTAATTCACCACTTCCCGCATCAAAGGGAACCATTTCCGCGCAATAATTAGGGGGCAGACGTACCAACTCGCGAGAGGCGAAGATGAAAAACTCGTCCGGCTCCAGAATAATCGGTTTACTGTCGCCGTAAATCCGATCCCAGTATTGCCGAATCGAGTGCTTGCCCACGCCGCGCAGGTCTACCGGGGCGGCGTTTTTTCGTGCCTGATACCCGACGGTAGGCTCATTTTTGCGGGGCAGACTGATCGAAAGAATCAACCCGTTCAGAACCGGGACTTCGCTCGAACGCAAAACGTGGAGATTGGGACTGAGCAGGATTTCTTCGGTGTCGAGTAGCCGAAGCGTTTCCTGGTGGGTAAGGTGGGGATTGCCGACCTGAAACCGAATTTGTGAAAGCGTGTCGCCCTGTCGCACCCGCACCGCAAACGAACGCGGCACGACTTCCAGATAGAGACTGCCCCGATACCCCGCCGGAACATCGTCGAAAGTAACACCATGCTCCGTGACAAGTCGAGTAAAAACGTCAAGGCGTCCCGTACTGCTTTTAGGGTTGCCACGCGCCGAAAGTTTCGGAGGAAGATTCAAACTCTCTTGAAGCGGAAACAGATAAATCTGATTACGTTCCAGCACGACGCCTTCAGGGGGAAGCGCGAAATCAAACCATTTATAGCGTTCGAGTTTGCGGGTCAATCCCTCTTCACCGGGCAAAAAACTGCACTGCACCCGATAACCGCCTTTGCCGAGGCGTAAGTCAAGACTGTTAGGCTGAATTTGCCCCTCAGAGAGAGGAGAAGTCAGTGAGATCGTTCCGGCTTCGAGGGCGGTACGAATCCATTGTGAGGGAAGAATTCCGTTTTTGTCGTCTAGATTCTGATCGGGCATAAGGGCGTAAGGAAAGCACTTTTTAGAATTTAAATTCATCCTGGTGTTGCTCTACTCGTCTCCTAATTCGTTGTAGTTCTGGAGCATAATCGAGAGATCACCGAAGTCAATTCCGCCGTCGCCGTTGATGTCCGCAAAGGCGTAAGCGGCATAAAGTGACTCGCCTTCGAGTGCGTTATAAGCCTGAAGCAAGGTGGACAGGTCACCAAAATCAATGGCGTTGTCTTCGTTGATGTCCCCCGCTTTTAATTGCACGCGCAAATTCGAGACGGTCGTGCCATTCGCGGTAAGATTGAAGGCACGTTTGAGATGTCGGGGAGCCTGAGCGAGAACACGGTAAGTTCCTGCCGGAATCCCCCCCAGTGTGAAGGTACCGTTCGCGGAAAGTACAGCGTTGCGCGTGAAAGCGGTTCCTATCGTCGGGCGAAAATCAAACCTGACGGGGGAGCCTATAGGATTGGGGATTGCTTGAACATCAACTTGCCCCGTCACGAGTGTGCTTCCGGTAGCCGTTGCTTCAATGGAAAGCGTGTCGAAATTCACATCGGAGGTCGGTTGTGCGCCGCTTGCGGAATAAAAGAAATCGAGGTCGCCGAAGTCGTTTCCCGTTGAGTTGGTGAACGGGACAAGACCGAGCAAATCACCGTCTACATAAAACTCGGTCATTCTCGCGTTGTAGTCGGCGTAAAGCGTAAGCGTATGATAGGCTTCCAGTGTGACGGTTCGCTGGACTTCCGTGCCGGAACCCATGTCGTCGTTGAAGCCGATGAGTGAGCCGTCCTCCGAGATCAGCATCCCTGAAATTAAGTCGCCGCCCAGTGTATAAAATTGAAGCCCTGCCACTGTTGGGACACTACTCCCATTTGCGAAAAAAGCCATGTCGGAGCGCAAAATCATCTTCGGCTTATTCGCTGAAAGCGGATTAAAATCAAAGGATCGGTCGTAGTACGCGGCATAACGATTGGAGGTCGTGCTGTAAGTGCTGAGACTTGACCCTTTGATTTGCAGGCTTCGCGTTTCCGCCAGAGTGGAAGCAACAACAATTTTTGCGGCTGGGTTGTTTTTGCTGCGGTGCGCCACGAAACCCTGTTGCCCCTGCAAAGCACCAAGTGCAAACTGATTCGCCTCGAAGTCGGTTGCATAGATTGCGGTTGTCTGCGCGTTCGCCTTTCCGTAAAGGCAAAAAGCAACGGCGCATAGGAACAAAGTTGGATTACATTTCATTCGTTTTTGGTCACTCGAAGAGAGATTTTTCTCACGCAAAGATGCTAAGTCGCCAAGAAAATAAGGAGGAGAAAGAATAAAGGCTAGCGATTGCGCCTTGACTAAAGCCCTCTCCTTTTTGTTTCTTCCTCGTCGCGCCTTTATGCGAGATTTCCTCTTCTCTAAACGTGTCGCGCACACCACAGCGTCGCGTTTTTCAGGATCAGTTTCACAGTTTCGTTGAAGTAGGTGCCGTAAGTTTCGTGACCGGGGCGGAAGTAGAAAACTCGCCCGATGCCTTCGCCTTCGCCAACCCCGTTTCCGGGTCCCGAAGTGAAGCCCTCCGTTTTGCCTTTTCCCACCGTAAAGCAGATTCCACAGGGAAAATACTCGCCACCAAGCGGAAAATAAGACTGAAAGACAAGTACCTGCTGTGCGGGAACAGCAAAGGGGCCGCCGTACATTTCCTCTTTGTCTAACACGAAATCTTCTACGCCAGCCGCAATCGGGTGTTTGGGGGCGCAAACGGTAATCTCTTCGGTGTCCGGTGGCTCTGCCACGCGCCAGCCGCCTTTAAGGTGTCCGGGAGAAGCGAGCGTCCACTGCAAAACCTTTGAGTAATGCCCGGAATGGAGAATAATCAGTCCCACGCCGCGTTCGTGTACCGCCTCGAAGACACGCTTTGCCGTTTCCTCCGTGACCTCTCCGTGTCGGGCGTGCCCCCACCAGAAAATCACGTCGGTGTTGGAGAGTGCCTCTTCGGTGATTCCCTGTTCCGGGTCATCGAGATTGGCGGTTTTCGTCTCAATTTTGTCCCCTGCCAGTTCGACAAGTCCCGCCGCAATCGCGCCTCTGATTCCGTCCGGGTACAATTCTTTAGGGGCATGGGGCGGGTTTTCGTCCCAGATCAGCGCACGGATTTTCGTGGTCATGTGAATTCTCCTCTATTGTTCTCGAATTTCGATCTCCAGGGCACTCTTAGACTTTCTCGGTTTCGGTTTCGACACCATAAGTGCCGTCGGAGAGTTTGACGGTCTTGTAGTCCGCAAAAAGAACCGGATCGGCGGCGGCAAGACATAAGTAGGTACGAAACGCGAGTTCGCGAATTTCAGTTTCAGCGTGTGGACTGGCTCGCATTTCAAGGATGTGCCGCCATGCCCGCACGTTTGCGGTCACGACAATCGGGGCTTCGGTCTCGTTCGGCAGGACGGAGCGGGCTGTCTGCTGAACCTTTTTGCGAAGATCGGTTTTTGCTTCACCGGAAAGAATTTCGGAACCGGTTTTCTGTCGGGCGAGCAGTGCGTCGGCAATTCGGGCATAATCGTGTGCCGCGTGATCAATTCTCTCCACGAAAAGCCGATGCAATTCCTCATCATTCTGATATTCGGGGCGCTCGACAAATCGCAACACCGCCCCGGAAACGTAACGCTGACTCAGTTGCGAAAACCCGACCCCTGCCCGGTGGCGCACAAGTTCATGCGTGACGGAGCGCGAGATGCCGTAAAACAAAAAGGAAAAATTGGCGTGTTCCAAAACCGAGCCATGCCCGGAAGACAGAATGTTGCGGAAATAGCGGGAGGCGTTGTCGTTTTGGGTGCGTTTCGGTCCGAAACTCGCGTAACAGAGTTGTCCTGCGGTTTTGCAAAGTTGTGCGGCGTCCGGGAGCGGAGTTTCGTCCTCCAGATAATCCGAAAAGCCGAGGGCAGGATCAAACCCCTCCAGAAACGGAGCCAGATTCAGGAGGTGAACTTGCGGTTTCGACAGCAGAGTCACGCCCGGTTTCGTCAGAAAGTAAGTTCCGCTTTCCGTTTGTGAGACGGTGGCATGGATCGAGGGGAAGCCCGTTTCCTTTCCTTCGATGTAGTAGGGAAGTTGAGCGGGACTTTCAAGCAGGGTCTCTTCTATGAGCGTATCGGACATGGCAAACTCCAGCAAAATTGGTTCTCTTCTAAAGAGAGTGAGGAGAGTATACCTTGCTCGTGAGTTTTCGGAGTCTTCGGTGGATTTTTTCGGCATTACTCTTTTGCCTGCAATCTCATTTCAAGCAGAGAAAATCGAAACAGTAAGGCACTCTCATTCCTCCCCCTTACGCAAGGGGGAGGTTAGGAGGGGGTTGAAAGTCGCTACCGTCTCTAAAATAATCGAACCCCACCCGGAGACTCCCCTTGCATAAGGAGAGGGAGCAAATACGGTTTTCGCCTGTACTCTGCTGGTTTCAGTCTCTCAGTGACGAGATTTCAATGCTTTTTCAGGTTCGCGCAAAGCCCCGAATTTGCTCCTCTCCCTCATAGTTTGCGAGGGCACAAGGAGAAGTTAAATTGCCCTCACGCTTTTCTAGGGTATCCTTTATCCTGATGACGAGGTGGCGAAATACCACAAAATTTGAGAAGACAGAAAAAATGCCGCCCGAACAAAATCCAGATAACCCTACTTCCGCCCCCGCCGATTCGACGCCGGACGACCTCACCGCAGGAAAAGAAAGAGAAGCACACGCTCTCTCCCTTAAAAAGAAGGCTCGTCTACTTTTTGGAGTGGATGCTCTGATTTTTCTGGTGCTAATTCTTGTAGCATTGCCGATTCGATTTGAGTGGGCGAAGGGCGATCTCTGGTACGATGAAGCCGATTATGCGATTGCCGCACAATCGCACATCAAGCACAATCGTTGGGACACCTCTCCCGACGCAAACCTTCCTCTTTATCAGGTGCGGTTGCGTCACTATCATGCTCCACTGACTGTCTACATGGCAGG
>JACMPS010000520.1 GCA_014377395.1 Chthonomonadaceae bacterium | reverse complement strand
GGGCTTGATTCTCAGACCCTCGATCACTTTCTTGCCGGTGGCTTCATCAGGTACAGTCAAAGTGCGAAGATACCACATTTCGGGCAATTTCGTTTCATTTCGCATCTCTTGACTGGGGTTAAGCGGGTCAGGCACAAAACTTTTTTCCTTGACCAGACGGCTATATTCCGCACGGGTTTCGGTGTCGGCGACTTTCGCGCCCTCGGTTCCGATCCCGACTTCTTCAAGGGTGTAGCGTATTCCGCGCTTGATTTCTTCCTCAGTTGCCAGCCCTTTGTCGATAGCCGTCTTCAAAGGGGAGCTGACACGCATCTGGTAGGCAAGATAGCGCGAAACTTGTTCTTCGGTAGGAACCGCGTTTTTTGCGGCGGCAAGCTGATCCGTCATTTTTTCCCGAATCATTCCTACCATTGCCGCACCGCCCGCGTCCATATCCTTCGGAATCGATTCTCCGGTCATACGAATGGAACGCCCGTAAAAATCACTTTCCTTAATCGGGTCACTTCCCACTCGTGCCACGATCTTTTCACCCTGACAGCCCGTCAAAATCAAAAAAGAAATCATTGTGCCGCCTACCGTCAGGCGACGCCCCGTTATTAACGTAGAAATCAAAGCGATGCTCTCCTCCAATGGATGCACGTTCTTCGCACTTATGCCCCAACATTATACCTTTAATCGCAAGTCCACTAATCGCAGCCCTATCATCGAAACACGGACGGCAAAACAGGAGCGGTTAGCCTGACGGCTTACCGCTCCTCCTTAGTACGCAATCTACTCCCGCTTTTGTTTCAAGCCCTTACGGGAGAGCGCAAAGCCAGCAAAGTTTCCACTTCCCCCTCAGAGATTTCCGCTTCACGGGAAATCTCTGAAGCACTTGCCCCCGCATCCGCAAGACTATAAATCAATCGGCGTTGCTCGTGCCGTGCCGAGTTTCGTGAAGCAGAATAAGGCGGCTCCTCTTTTTTCGGTTTCGGCGCGTAGGTTTCTACAACGGTCAGGGTAGGCGAAGGGGAGGAAATTGTCTGAGTTCCCATGAGAGGGATCGCTGAAAGCGGATGAGCAAGATGCCGTTCCCGCTCGGTTCGCGCCTCCATCTCGGCGAGCAAAGTGCGGGCTTCGTTGCATTGTGCTTCCAATTGTACCGAAGTCCGGTGCGAAGCCTCCGTGATCTCAGAGAGCAGTTGCTTGACGTTTCGATGCAACGCTTTGACTTCGTTCAGGATTGGGGCTTCCGCCGCTTTCGCGGAAAGCTCACCCTTTGCTCGCTGGAACAGCATCCAACTCACCGTAATAATCATAATCTGCAACGCAAAAACCGCGGCTTGCCATTCCATAAAAACACCTCATTTTCAACTTCAACCTTAAACCAACGACTTAAAAAATAGGCATAAAAAGTGGGAAGTAAACGATCAAGCCTGAAGGTCTATTCGGCTTCCAGGAAGAGGAACTTCCCCTGTCGAAGAAGGCGTCTTCGTGTGAGGAACAGAAGTGTAGACCACCGCATAGGCGTCGAGTTCGCTACCCTCTGCGTGAGAAGCCGGACTCAGTTCGAGAATATCGGTGGGAACTTCCGCATTTTTTTCTTCTTGCTGAAAACCCGAATTGTCGCGCTGACGCTCTTTTGCGTCGGCACTCCCCTCTTCTTTTTCTACACGATGCGTGTGATCCGTCGCATAAATCCCACCGACGGAGGGCACGGAAACAGAATGAATCTGCATGATCTTACTCTCCTCGAACAGGTTCTCAGGATAAAACTAAAAAGCCACCGAACACACCCTGAAAACGTTCGCCCTTTAGTGGTACAACTCGACATCACGTTGTAGATAGCCTCGTAATCGGATTACGGCTTGTCCGTGCAACTGATAAACCCGCGACTCTGAAATCGTTAAAATCTTCCCGATTTCCTTGAAAGTCGAGCCTTCATAATAGTACAGTGTAACGACCATGCGTTCGCGTTCCGGGAGGCGAGACACCGCTTTTCCCAGCAGGTGCTTGCGCTCTTTTATCTCCGCTTCAAACGTAGGGAGTGCCGTCGGGTCTTGAATCACGTCGCCGAGGGTCAGGTCTCCGTCTTCGCTTCGATTTGAGGATCCGAGAATGTCATCAAGGGAAAGCAGTGAGGCGCGTCCCGTTTCCACCAGAATTTTCTGGAGGTCTTCGGTGGTCATCTCCATTGCTTTTGCGAGTTCGATGTCGGTGGCGGGTCTTCGCAGTTCGATTTCCAGAGCCATTGCCGTGCGCTCCAACTGCTTCATTAGTTCTCGCACGCGGCGCGGAGCCCAGTCGTCTTCACGCAACATTTCCAGGATCGCCCCACGAATCAGAGCAATCGCATATGTCTCGAATTTGACCTGCCGCCCCAGATCAAACTGATCTACGGCTTTGATCAAGCCCATAATCCCGGCGGTATAGAGGTCGTCACGCTCCATGCTCGGCGGCAAATTGCTGATCAGGCGTCCTGCGGTAATCTTTACCAGATAGGCAAAATGAGTAATCAGACGATCCCGTGCCTGTGGGTCATCAAGTGATTGGTGGCGGCGCCATACGTCTCTTAAATCAACTGTCGGTTGCATAACTTCACACTCCCGGAAAAATAAAAACTTGCATTGTTGCACAGGTGCGACGGCGAACCTTTCCCAATCTCTCAGGCGGCTCTTGTCTCTTCAGTCTCGTTTTCATCAAACTCTTGTGGTGTTTCAGAGAGTTCGTGAGGTTCCGCTCCCGCCAACATTTGATCCACTTCATCCAGAGAAGTCCCCGGCACGATACTTTCCAGGGCGACCCTCTCTTCCCCCACAGGTTCGCGCAGGGACGCCTCCAGAGCGGAGGTTTCAAGCGCATGACGCACAATCAACCCGAACGCGGCACAGACCAGAAAAGCCGTGACCGCCTTGTAAAGACACGTTGCCGGAGAAGTCCCGTTCATCAGACTGAGGAACGCAACGATCATTGCGGCAAACGAACCTAAAAGAGTTGGGATTTGCGAAGTCGGGTTTTGCACCAGCAGGGCATCCTCGGCGATTGGTAAATCTGAATAAATCAAAACAGGAACTTAAACGGAAATGGGTTTGAGTTCGATTAAAATGCAAACGAAACTATTTCGTTCCCGGCTCGGCAAATCCGAAAAAGCGTTGCATCCGGTTCATAAAACCCGTGAACCCCGTAGGACGCGCTTCGTTTTCCTTGTAGCCCAACCGCTCTACAATCACCTCAATGGCTTTTGCTGCCTCCGAGTGAGGCTGACCGATCACAAAAGGCTGTTGAGCGCGAACGGCACGGGGAACCGAAGCGTCCAGAGGCACAAACCCCAGATATTCTGGTGCAATCCCCAGAAAGCGTTGTGCGATTAGCGTCAGTTTATGTGCGACGGCATCCGCTTCCGCTTCCGACTGTGCCATGTTCACCACAAGCCGTTGCTTGGCAGTTGGGTTTTCGTGCGCCACCACTTTGATCGTCGCATAAGCATCGGTGAGTGAGGTCGGTTCCGGTGTCGTCACCACAATGATTTCTTCGGCGGCATTGAGAAACGCCAGCACGCCGCGTGACAAGCCCGCCCCAGTGTCAATGATAATCACATCGGCGAGCGTGTCCAATTCTTGCAACCCGGCAATAAATCCGTCTCGCTGTCTTTCCGTCAGGTTCGCAAGATCAACGATTCCCGATCCGCCTGCGATCACCTGTACTCCACCGGGAGCCATACAAAGAATGTCCTTCAGGGCGCAATCGCCTCGCAAAACGTGTTCGAGGCTGCGTTCCGGCGTAAATCCGAAGACGACGTGCAGGTTTGCCAGTCCGAGGTCGGCATCAACGACGATGACCCGCTTTCCCTGCTTAGCCAGTACAAGCGAAAGATTAGTCGAGAAATTCGTCTTCCCTACCCCGCCCTTGCCGGAAGTAACGGCGATTACTCGCGCTACTTTCGGTCTGTCAATTTTCGGAGTTTCGGAAAGCCCTGTCGGTGTTGAAACAGGAGACTGGGTCGAGACAACGGCGTAACCGAGTTGGGAGGCATCGAGCTGCCGGGTGTCCACAATCGAGTGCGCGACACGAGGCGGGAAAAATCGGCTTTTAGAAGCGGCAGGAGAAACCTGCTCCTCGCGCAACGTGATTTCGTGATTTTTCGGTGACGCTTCGGGAGCATCATCAGTAGCCTGTCGTGATTGTTGCGCCAGATCGCGCAATCCCTGAGCCTGATCAAACATCATGGGGTTTTTTCTCCTCCCTGCACCGTCTTTGTAAGAGCGGGATTGCGCTCACCGAGATTGACAGCAGGGATCGAGCGAAACGATGGGGGTAAAGTCCAGTAACACGGTGGAGATCGCGGCACTTCAGCGGGGAAGAAAGACAACAGAACTCGCTCTCTATATTATCGGCGAGTTTCACCCGTAAGATTACCCGAAATTACGCGGGCATAACGAATTATTTTCAGTGCGAACACAGTTCACGCCACAAATTCAGGTTTTGTGCATAGGAATGCAACATTTTTCGAGGGAGGGGGGGAGACAATGCAGGCTTCATCTATTCTGACGACAAATCTTTTTCTTGTCTTTTTGTTTCTCATAAGGATGTATGTGGAGGTTTATCGCGCTACGTATCCAATTGAATGACCTGCTTCAACTCTTTCCAACTTTCCGTGCCTTGCCATGATCTCAAAGGCACGATACATATCATGATATTGATTGATCAGCGGACAAAGCAAAGCATGGTATTGCTCTGTTTATAATGGCTCCAAGAATTTGGACACGAAATCAGCATGAAATAAGCTAGACTCAAAGAGCCATGAGAAAACAACACCCGTCCGCCTCTAAAGCCAAGATCGTCACGGAGGCGATCAAGGAAGAAAAAACGATCTCTCAGATTGCCTCGGAGAATGACATCCATCCGACCCAGATTAGCCAGTGGAAATCCCTAGCATTAACTGGACTGCCCACTCTCTTCGAGCGACACAGCAAAGCCCAGACCGATCAGATCGCTCACGAAGCCCAAACTGAGGAACTCTACGCTCAGATCGGCAAACTCACCACGCAGGTCGCCTGGCTCAAAAAAATCTGGTCTCCAGCCTCAGTAGAGAGAAACGGGTGGCTCTCGTGGAGCGGGAAGGATCAGACTTTTCACTCAAAGAACAGGCGAATTTACTCTCGCTTTCTCGAAGCAGTTTGTACTACACTCCTCGCCTTCTCTCGGCAGAAGAGGTGGCGATCAAGCACCGGATCGCGGTGACACTCCGGGAAGAAGAGAGCAAAATCGGGCGCAACACGGTGCGAGCGTATATGCGGGACATGGGACCCCGATTTATCCCAAGCCCAATCTTTCGGCTCCCCATCTCGAGCATCGGATTTATCCGTAGTTGTTGCGCGGAGTGAAAGCCTCTCATCCCGATCATCTGTGGGGGATCGACATCACCTACATTCGGTTGACGCAGGGGTGGATGTACCTCGTCGTCATTTTGGACTGGTACTCCCGCTACATCGTGAGTTGGGAATGAGACCAGACTTTAGAAATGCCGTTCGTGCTGTCCTGCGTGGACCGCGCTCTGGCAGGGGCGGTGCCTACTTTCTTCAATAGCGATCAGGAAGCCACTTCACCAGCCCTCAGGATCTCCAGCGACTTCTGGACAAACAAGTCGCGATCAGTATGGATGGGAGGGGGAGAGCCCTCGACAATATTTTCACGGAGCGATTGTGGCGAACGGTCAAGTACGAAGAGGCTTATCTTCACGAGTACAGGACCCCCAAAGAAGCTCGCCGAGAATTGACCCGTTACCTGACCTTTTACAACGAGAAGCGACCTCACTCGTCGCTCGATTATCGCACCCCTGCCGCCGTCTATTTCGGCACGGCAGGAAAACTCTAAATCAAGGAGAATGTCTTACTTAAAAAACTTCCTTTTGTGTCTTGACAAATGGAGCCACTATAGAAGGGGGACGTATGCGAAATCTTCTCTGGTGAAAGCGTAAAAGTCGTATCAGGATTTTCTCGTAAACGAAAACATCCCGTATACAATCTCTACCTGCATGGCTCACACACTTACTTTGTTGGAAAATCCAAACTCGAAGTGTTGGGACTAATACGATAAGAAAAATGAAACCAGCAACCACTTAACAATTCTGCTAAGTTGGTAGCACAGAGATTGCTTAGCCTCATGCCCCTCTAATTAGCGGAATTTTCGGGGCATGAGAGCATAGAGATGAACGAGAGAGAACGCAATGGTGTGGGTAGCATTTATAGAAGTCAAAGCACGATTGGGGCGAAACGCAGACGGCACAATTGGAGCTTTCACTTACGCTGTAGTCGAAGAGCATAGTCGCAAAAGAGCCGCAATACGAATGCGGCTTGCATTCCGTGGTGATAACTTTTTCGTTGTAGATTTTGACGAATTCATGCCCTACGAGCAATTTGAAGATCCTTCTGATATGATCACAGCGATGGCGGAAGAAGCAAAGAAAACAGGTCAGGTGATCACCGACGAATTAACTGGATTTGAGTTTGATTACAAAGAAGAGGCAGCCGGCACTTGGAGTGAACTCGTATAAATACAGGGTTCGTCTTCACAAAAAGGACACAGAATGGATAATCAGGAAGAGGCATTCATTAAGACTTTTATCGCTGAAGATAAACAAGAACGATATTTGGGGTTTATCAAATCTTCTAAAAGACGAAACAAATTTCTTGATGACTTCCACCACAGCATCATTCTAAGAGGAGCGTTTGCTGTAGAGATTCCTAACCGCGAACGATCTGTTGAGGCGGTAGAACAACGT
>JACMPS010000519.1 GCA_014377395.1 Chthonomonadaceae bacterium | reverse complement strand
CTTTTGTAGCCGGGGAATGAATTCCCCGGTCTCCCTTGCAGACACCAAAAGAACCTCACAGCCCTGCGATAATGGCGTCCGTGATCTGTGTGGTGGTCGCCGTGCCTCCAAGATCACCCGTAAGCGTAGTTCCGGCGGCAAGTACCTTTTCGATGGCTCCTTCGATCTGGTGTCCCGCTCTGTCTTCACCGAGGTGTTTTAGCATCAATGCCGAGGAAAGCATGAGCGCAATCGGATTTGCAAGCCCCCTTCCTGCAATATCGGGGGCGGTTCCATGCACCGCCTCAAAAAGCGCAATCCCGCCCTCTCCCATGTTCGCGGAGGGGGTCAGTCCCAGTCCACCGATCAGCCCGGAAGCGAGATCAGAAAGAATGTCGCCGTAGAGGTTTTCCATGACCATGACATCGAATTGCTCCGGTCTCATCACCATTTGCTGGCAGGTGTTGTCAACAATCATCTCGTCGTAGGCGATTTCAGGAAATTCTCGTGCACAGCGGCGCAGACATTCGAGGAAAAGACCGTCCGCCAGTTTCATAATATTGGCTTTGTGAACGGATGTGACTTTTTTGCGCCCATTTTTAGAAGCGTAAAGGAAAGCGTACCGCCCGATCCGCATACACGCCGTCTCCGTGATTACTTTGATGCTCTCCACCACGCCCGGAACCACGATATGCTCTAACCCGGAATAGAGGTCTTCGGAGTTTTCACGAACAACGACCAGATCAACATTCTCGAAACGGGATTTCACGCCGGGGTGCGACTTCACGGGACGGACATTCGCATAAAGGTTAAGCCGTTTTCGCAGGGCAACGTTGGCGGAGGCAAATCCTCCACCAATCGGAGTGGCGAGAGGCCCCTTCAGTGCAATCCTATTTTTGACAATCGAGTTGATGACTTCATCCGGCACGGGAGTTCCGTATTTCGTTGCAACTTCGGCTCCGGCCTCCATTTTTTCCCACTCTATTTTAACCCCAGTGGCTTCGATCACGCGCACGGTGGCGTCGGCGACCTCAGGTCCGATTCCGTCTCCCGGCAACAATGTCACGGTATGTCTCATTCCCAATTTACTCCGTCCTCTTTTCATTTCGTTTTTCTTCAATCGCCGATCCTCCCCACCTCTAATGTCGAACGGCTTTTCTTCTCTATTGTGGCACATCACGTTCTCTACCCGGAAGAAATCCCATTTTCGTCGTTACCCATCGCTTTGTTTTGCTGTGACCACTTTTGTTTCGCGACAAAATGAGAGGAATTTTCTTCTTTTTCCAACCTTTTTTTCGTGAGCAATAAGTGCAATGATTCGTTGACAAATTTGCACTAAAGTGGTATAATAATCGAGTAAAAGAAGGTCCGTTTTAGAGGAGAAAGCCTTGTCTGATACGCTTGTAAATGGCTCCCCCGGTGAGACACCGGCGATCATTATTCCCACGATTGATATTGAACTTGAATTAAGACGTTCGTACCTGGGTTACGCGATTTCAACCCTTGTTTCTCGCGCTCTTCCTGATGTGCGCGACGGTTTTAAGCCCGTGCAACGCCGCATTTTGTATGCGATGCGCGACATGGGCATTACCCCCACCTCTTCCCGTGTAAAGTCCGCCCGTGTCGTTGGCGAAACAATGGGTAAGTTTCACCCGCACGGAGACGCCGCCATTTACGGAACAATGGTTCGTATGGCGCAAGATTTTTCACTCCGTTACCCCTTTATTGATCCACAGGGAAATTTCGGTAGCGTTGATGGCGATCCACCTGCGGCCTACCGATATACTGAGTGTAGACTAACCCCCATTGCAATGGAAATGATGGAGGACATTGACCACGACACCGTAGACTTCATGCCCAACTACGATCAGTTGGAGCGTGAACCCGTCGTGCTTCCCGGCAAGTTCCCGAACTTCCTCTGCAATGGCGGCGAAGGCATCGCCGTTGGCATGAGTACCAGCGTTCCTCCGCACAATCTGCGTGAGATTTCCGATGCGATCATGTACCTGCTCGATCACCCGGATGCTTCCGTTGAAGACCTGATCAAGTTCGTGCCGGGTCCCGACTTCCCGACTTCCGGCATCATTCTTGGTACAAAAGGCGCGAAAGAAGCCTATCGCACCGGGCGCGGCAAAGTCATTATGCAGGCGACACTGCAAATCGAGCCAATGGATCACGGCAAAAACTGTATTGTCATTACTGAGTTACCATACCAGGTTAACAAGGCGAGATTGATCCAGCACATTGCCGAGCTGGTCAAGCAGAAAAAAGTCGAGGGCATCACCGATGTCAATGACTTCTCCGACAAACACGGAATGAGAATTGTGGTTGAGTTACGGCGTGACGTGATGCCCAAGCGGATCGTCAATTTCCTGCTCAAGCACACACCCATGCGTCAGACGTTCGGCATTATCATGCTGGCTCTGGTCAACGGACAGCCCCGCTTGCTCAACCTGCTGACGGCACTGGCGCACTACATCGCGCACCGCAAAGAAGTCGTTGTTCGACGCACTCGCTACGAACTCGCCCGTGCAAAGGCAGCGGCGCACATTCGGGAAGGCTTGCAAATTGCGCTGAACTTCCTGGATGAGATTATCGCTCTCATTCGGGCGGCTCCCTCCGTCGAGGCGGCGCGTGTGGAAATGGGACGGCGTTTCGGGCTGACACAAATTCAATCCGAAGCGATCCTGAATATGCAGTTGCGTCAAATTTCGCAGTTGGAACGGCAGAAGATCGAGGACGACTACAAGGGTCTCCTCAAGCAAATCGCTCATTTCGAGGATATTGTCGTCACTCCGGCGCGTGTCGTCAAGATTGTGAAGGACGAACTTAAAGCCCTGCGTGACAAGTACGGCGACGAGCGCAAAACGAAAATTTTGCTTACCGAAGCCGACGAAATCACGGAAGACGATCTTGTTCCCGAAGAAGAAACCCTTATTACGATCACTCGTGACGGCTACATCAAGCGGGTTCCGCTCGATACCTACCGCACTCAAAAGCGCGGCGGACGCGGCATCAAAGCGGCAAACCTGAAAGAAGAAGATGCGCTGGCGCACCTCTTTGTGGCGACAACGACTCACTACATTTTGTTCTTCACGGATCGAGGGCGCATCTATCGTCTGAAAGCCTACGAAGTTCCCTCGACAAGTCGAGAGGCGCGAGGACAACACCTCAACAACTTCATTCAGGTGGAACCCGGTGACAAGGTAACGGCGATCTTACCGATCAAAGACCTGACAGGCGGCGGTTTCCTCTTTATGACGACCGTTTTTGGTGAGGTGAAGCGTACTCCGGTGGCGGAATTTGCAAACCTGCGCGTCAATGGTAAACGCTGTTTCGACATTGAAGACGGCGACAGCCTTGATTGGGTAAAGCACACGGACGGTGAGCAAGAAGTGATTCTGGTTACACGCGGCGGAAAATCCATTCGCTTCCCCGAAAGCGATGTCCCGGCACGAAGTCACACTGCGGGAGGCGTGCGCGGCATCGAGTTGCGCGATCCGAAAACGAAATTGCCCACCGATAAGATTGTGGCAATGGATGTGGTTTTCTCCACAAGTCAGTTGCTGGTTTGTAGCGAAAACGGAAGCGGAAAGCGTACCGATCTGTCCTCGTACCGGGCGCAATCACGCGGAGGCAAGGGCATCATCACGATGAACGTCACCTCCAAAACGGGTCCGATTGTGGACGCGGCGGTAGTAGAACCCGACGACAAATTGATGATCATCACCGACAAGGGAATCACGATCCGCATGGACATCGGCTCTATTCGCGGAACGGGACGCTCGGCACAGGGCGTAAGACTAATCAATCTCGACACAGGCGACAAGGTCTCTAAAATCGAGCGCTTGATTGATGCGTCCGTCGTTGAGGAGATTGTCGAAGAGACGATCTAAGCCTACGTAAAAGAGACTGCATCTACTCCCTCCCCTTATGCAAGGGAGAAGTAGAGTTATAAATTGTAGTCACCTGAACCCCCTCCGAACCTCCCCCTTCCGTAAGGGGGAG
The DNA here is from genome assembly GCA_014377395.1 of Chthonomonadaceae bacterium. Lineage (GTDB taxonomy): Bacteria > Armatimonadota > Chthonomonadetes > Chthonomonadales > Chthonomonadaceae > JACMPS01. The sequence continues at coordinate 4,863 of JACMPS010000519.1, read as the reverse complement.
GAAAAAGAGTGATGCGCTTACTCTTTGAGCGTAAAGAGTTAAAATCAAAATTCGCCCCCGTCAACTCTAAAGATTGACGGGGGCGAATTCATTTTTTTGCAAGCGACAATGCTACAGTTCTGTCCGCAGGACTACTGGCGTAGCCGCCCTCGGCGAATTTATTCCGCCGGGTTTGTCCGAGTTTCTGCCTCGCCGAAAATGTTCTGATTGATCTTCACTTCGCTATTCCCACCAATCAAAAACTATTTCGCCGCCAGCAACAATTCCAGCTTGATGCCACTTGATTTTTCGACATCGGCATGAAGCGAATTACCGTGACTGTCCATTGTAACAACCGCCACGAAATTTTTTGCCCGCAGTCGCCACATCGCTTCGGGAATTCCAAACTCCTCCAGAAAGTCCACACCGAGGACTTCCGGCAAAGCCTCTGCGTAAAACTGCGCCGCGCCACCAATTGCGTTCAGGTAGACCGCCCCGCTCTCCCTCAGTCCTTCCAGCGTTTTCGCTCCCATGCCGCCCTTACCGATCACGGCTCTTACACCAAATTTCTTGAGGATTTCCGCCTGATAAGGTTCTTCCCGTATCGAAGTCGTCGGTCCCGCCGCCGTCAATTTCCAGTCTCCGTCTTCGTCTTTCAGCATCACGGGTCCGCAGTGATAAAGTGCCGCGCCGTGCAAATCAACCGGACTGTCATGCGTCATCAGATATTTATGGAGTTCGTCGCGCCCCGTCACTATTTCGCCGGAGAGTAGCACGAGATCACCGACTTTGAGTTGACGGACATCCTGCTCTTGCAGAGGCGTGGTGAGATGAAATTCGCTCCCGGTAGTGGGGAATCCGGCTTCTTGCGCCATTTTGGTTGGGTTTGCGTCTCGAAATTGCCAACTTTTGATCTCTCCCGTGTTCGGATCAATGCGAATCCCAAGCCGACGAAACGCCCAACAACTGTAAGCCACCGAAACGAAAAAGGAGGCGGGCAGACGATTCAAGGCTCCAATCTTGCAACCAAGCAGGGTCACTTTTCCTCCAAAGCCCATTGTGCCGACTCCCAATTCATTCGCTTCCACCATCACCCGCGCTTCCATTTCCGCGAGAACGGGGTCGGGATTTGCGGAATTTTGATCAAGAAAGAGTTGCCCTTTCGCACCCTCATAACCGGTTGTGCGGTCTCCTCCGACACACACTCCAATGAAACCCGCACTACACCCCTGCCCCTGCGCTTGCCAGACCGCGTGCATAATGCATTTGTAAATCCCCTCGAGATCGCGCCCCACTTTGCCGACGTGTTCCAGAGTGGCAGGAAGGCTGTACTGAATATTCTTGTTTTCGCAACCGCCGCCTTTCAGCAACAGCATCACTTCAATGTCATCTTCTTCCCACTGCTCAAAGTGAATGACAGGCGTTCCGGGACCCAGATTAAGACCCGAATTCTTCCCGGTGATACTGTCTACCGAATTCGGACGAAGTTTTCCGGTGCGCGTGGCTTCCGCAATCATCTCCTGAATCGCTTTTTTGATCACGAGTTGATTCACGCCAACAGGCGTATGAACATAAAACGTCGGCATCCCCGTATCCTGACAGATCGGGGAGACATTTTGCTTTGCCTGATCTACGTTGAGGTTGATGATGTGCAGGGCTTGTGCCGCCTGAGTGCCGGGGCGTTCCTGCCCATAGGCGGCTCCGAGAATTTTGCGAATATCAGAAGGGAGATTTGTGGCGGTCTCCGTAATCAATTCGAGTAGGCTATCGTTCAGTCGTTCCATAAGAAAACTCCGTGAAAAGTGTTGAGATATTGGTTTATCCTACCCTTCTTCTGCGAAATCGGCAAGCCCATCATACGAAATAATGCAACCGATTCTACTTTCCTTCGTCAATGAGAGAGTGGAAGGGTGATTGTCAGGGTGGATTTGTATTGCGTCTGAAAGACGCTTACTTTGATTGCCGGGAGTTTTCAACTCCCAGATAGAGGATCGTTGTTTTCGTGAAGGAAAAAGGAGTCGAACCGACCATGAACTATAATCAGCCCCCGATAATGAGACCGCCGCAGAACGAGGCAACCAATCAAACCGCGATGCTGTTGCATCTCTCGCAATTGTTGGGGCATACCGCCATCCCTGTGCTTGGCTGGCTTGTACCCATTTTGATCTGGCAATTCAAGAAGAATGAGATGCCGGGGATCGACGCTCACGGTAAAAGCGTTGCGAACTGGATGTTGACGGAATTAATCGCAGGCGTGATCTTCGGATTTCTCTGCTTCTTTCTGATCGGGTTTCCTCTCCTCTTCGCTCTCTATATCCTGGGAATTATCTTCCCGATTATCGGCGGCATCAAGGCGAACAACGGTGAAGTGTGGGATTATCCGCTTACCATCAAATTCTTTAAATAGGTTTGAGACTTATGCCGGAAACGCCCTCCCCTTTCGATCTTTTCTCGAAAAGGGGAGGGCATTTTGCTCTCTGGACTCGGTTTTTGTCCGTCGTACGAAAACCGATACTATCACAAAGAGGAATTTGCCCCAGACATCGCGAAATAGAGTGCAACATTTCTCTTCAATGGCGAACTAACCGATCATGGCTCTTCCACAACCTACCTCCCCCTCAGACGACGAAACTCACGCCCTTTCCCCGCCTGACACGGCGGCATTGCCGCGTGGGGAAGCCGTCACCTTTCGCTCCATTTTGCTGGCTCTGATTTTGCTTCCGATCAACGCGCTGTGGGTCGTGCAAATGGAGGTTGTGCGCTACTCGGCTCACCCCACCACGATTTCCCTGCTCTTCAACACGGTTTTCTCATTGCTCGTTCTCACCCTGCTCAACCGGGGAGTGCGACGCATCGCTCCGAAATTCGCTCTTGAACGCGGCGAACTCTTGCTGATCTATTCCGCGCTTTGTATCGGTTCCTGTGTGGCGGGACACGATATGTTGCAGGTGTTCGTCCCCATGCTTTCGTGGACTTTCAAGCACGCGGACGCCTCGAACAACTGGGCAAACGTGATCAATCCACACCTCAAGTCGTGGCTTTTCATCTCAGACGAAAGCATTTATCGCAGTTACTACCTGGGCAATGACTCGATCTGGCATCTGCGCTACATTAAGGCGTGGCTTCCCGTCGTGAGTGTGTGGACGCTTTTCGTCACCATGCTCCTGTTTGTTATGCTCTGCATCAATGCGATTTTGAGGAAGCAATGGACGGACAGCGAACGGCTCACCTACCCTATCGTTCAACTCCCTCTGCAAATCACGAATGAAGCCTCATTCCAGCCGAAGGGATTGTTCAGAAACCGTCTTTTCTGGGGCGGATTTTTCCTTGCGTCCGCAATAGACATGATCAATAGTCTCAACTATTATTATCCAAGTATCCCCACCATTCTTACCCCCGGTTTTGGACAGAGTTTCATTGATCTGCGACAGTTCGTCACACAAAAACCTTTTAATGCGATTGGCTGGACACCCCTTTCATTCTATCCGTTTATGATCGCCCTCGGAATGTTCATGCCGCTTGACTTTCTTTTTTCGTGCGTTTTCTTTTACTGGATGTGGAAATTCGAACACGTCTGGGCTGTGGCGGCGGCTTACGATCAGGACCCGCGCTTTCCCTACACGGAAAATCAGGCGTTCGGGGCGTATATGTCCTTTTTCCTCTACAGCATTTGGATCAGCCGAAAATACTTAAAGCAGGTACTTCTACGCGCTTTCGGGAAGAAGTCGGAACTGGATGATAGCAAAGAACCGATTTCTTACCGGAACGCACTGATTGGGATTGTAGTAGGCGTCTCTTCCCTGGTCGCTTTCGCTACTTATCTCGGCATGACGTGGTGGATCGGCGTTTTGTTCTTCTTCATTTATTTTGCGCTGGCACTTGCGATCACGCGCATGCGGGCGGAGCTCGGTACTCCCATGCATGATTTGCACTTTACGGGCCCCGAAATGGTTATGACTCGCATTGCGGGAAGTCGTTCCTTTGATGCGGGCAATCTGACGACGTTTGCAATTTTCTTCTGGTTTAATCGGGCGTATCGTTCGCACCCAATGCCTCAGCAACTGGAAGCCTACAAATTCGCGGAACAATCACGCTCGAATTACAAAAAGTGGCACTACGCTCTCTTGTTTCTGGGAGCCTTTGCGGTCTTTGTCGCGTTCTGGGCGATTTTGCACCTGATGTACTCTTATGGAGCCGAGGGGAAGTCGCGTATGACCTTCGGGGCAGAACCGTTCAACACGCTGGATACGTGGCTTAAGTCTCCACAAGTCGGCAAATTCCCAGAGTTGATTGCATTGTGGGTAGGTTTTGGGCTGGCATTCCTATTACAGTTTTTGCGGGTACGTTTTCCCTGGTGGCCCCTTCACCCGCTGGCGTTCGCCGTCACTTCCTCCTATGAAATCAATCTCGTTTGGGGCCCCCTATTTCTCGCCTGGGTGTTCAAGTCTCTCATTTTACGATATGGAGGACGAGGCGGGTTTCAGCGTTCGTTGCCGTTTTTCTTCGGGCTGATGCTCGGTCAGTTCGTCACAGGATCACTGTGGAATATCTACGGCATTCTACAGAATCTGCCGACGTACCAATTCTGGCAATGATTTGCTAAAGAAAGAGTCACGCTATAGTTATGTCCGCAGGACTATTGGCGTAGCCGCAAGCGGCGAATTTATTCCGCCGAGTTTGGCGTTGCCCGCCGCAACACATTTGCCGCAGGAATAAATTACGCGCTCAGAGGCGTTCCGCCCTGAATTGGACAAAACTCGGACACACCACTTATCAGATTTCGCATTGAGTCCACGAAGGTGGACTTCGCGCCCTTGTAGCCGGGAAATTTATTCCCCGGACTCCCTCCCCCTTATGCAAAGGGGGGGGGGTCCGGGGGTCGGT
>JACMPS010000518.1 GCA_014377395.1 Chthonomonadaceae bacterium | reverse complement strand
CTTGAAGTCATTAGTGTTCCTTCTGATTGATTTGATCGGGTTGATTTTCGTTGAGTTGACTAAATTTTATCGTAAAAGGGGAATGAGGCAATAGTAGCCGAGTCCTCCCTTTAAGTCAAGCCGTTCTTTCGGGCAGGAGCAGGGAGAAAAATGTGCCTTCCATAGAGAGATTTTCGCCTCTGATTTCTCCCGTACGGCTTTCTATTATGCTGAAATCGCAACGTGTTCTTCTGTGTGAGTAAAAAGATAACTATTTTTCAAATTTCTCGCCCAAACTGTTGCACAAAATAAGAATCAATGGTATGGTCTTACTGTCAATTAATGCAGGTCACTTTGCAATCGGATGTAACGCCACACGAAAGGCGTTTTGATGGAGGTTACGATAATGGATCGTCCTTTTTCTGAAACTGACACCACAATGTCACCTTCTCAAACGAGTAGTGTGACTCCCCCCCCCGTCAATGCGTCTCCAATCACTTCTGTGCAGAAAAGGAAATCTTTCGTCCCTTTTCTCCTGCTCATTCTGCTGTCTCAAGTCGTCCTTCTTCTTTGGTTCGCAAAACGCGATCCGGTCGCTTCTGCCTGGCTACAAAGTCACCTCGCAATTGCGAAGGAATCCCCTTCTATTGCACCAGTGCGTCCCTTTGATGCCTCTCTCGATCCGCCACTACAAAGCGTGCTCCCTACGGGTTCCGGGCTACCCGATCTCCACAAATCCTCTCTTCCCGACGCTCATGGGCATCTTGTCGTCTATGTGGGAGACTGCGCTACCTGTGCCAATGTAGACTTACCTCAATGGGAAAAAGAGGCGAAAGCCCGACACCTCTCACTGTTGCTTCTTACCTCTGGTGACGCAAAAAGCGCAGAGACATTCCGCAAAAGCCTGAGTCTCAAAACTCCTGTTTTTAGTGATCCTAGGCGACAGCTTTTACGCCGACTGAATGCGGTCTGGTCGGTTCGTACCTACTTTTACTCGCCGCAATGGAAACTTGAATGGATTCAACCCCAGGTTATGCCTGGCTACAATCCTTTTCAAGACCTCTCTTGTCCTGCCTCTCGAAAGGGGGTGAAATGATGTCTCGACGTAGAAGCGCATTTACGCTCATTGAACTACTCATCGTGCTGGCAATTATCGGATTGCTGGCGGCTCTTCTCTTTGCCGCCTTTGGTCCCGCGCGGCGTTTTGCCCGTGAGCGGAGTTGCGCCTCGAATCTGCGTCAAATTGGAATCGCGTTCGCTATGTACCGGGCGGACTATGATGGAGCAGAAGCGGTGGTCGGGCAACCGATGACGCCCGAACAACTGGGCTTGCCATTGGTTGGTTCCGAATTGTTCCGTGATAAATATGTTGGGGGAAGAGGCATTCTCGTCTGTCCCGACTTTCACGGCGGAGGAATTTTCAGAGATATGCCTCTCGACTCACTTTACTCCACCTATATCTGGAGCATGAGTGAAGAGATGCCTCGCCCCTATCGCTTTAGCACCCGTGTGGGCAAACAGGGAAATGGAGCCGTTGTCCTCTACTGCGAATCGCATAACTCCGCAGAAGCGGTGGATAGATTGGCAGCACGGTGGCAAACGAAAAAGGAGTTGCTCCTGCATTTGAATGGACAAATCACAACAAAAATCGTGCCAACCGATAGTTTCCCTCAAGATTGGTGAGGATAACCCTCAAGAAAGAGAGTGTTTTCGATGATTTCACAACTATTGATGCGCCCTATGCGATGGACTCGCTGGGCAATCGCAAGTTTGCTCTCGATGATTGTCTGGCAGACAGCTGCCTACGCTGTCTGTCCTGGTAGTGAGATTTGTAACACCCCACCTGCTGGGTGCAACCAAAACCTAGTAGGAACCTACAAAGCCTGCTCTACAGACGGAACGACTTGCTGTCAGTACTCATACTACACCATCAGCTATACAGGTTCGACCTGCGGTAGCCGTACAAAATGCACAGCGAGATTTTTCGATCAAGCTTATCCGGGACTAACGTGCTACCCAACGGGTTCAAGTCCTGGCCTCTGCCAGTGACCGTAGGGTGATTCGTAACGATAGGTCTCAGGTGGAAACGCCTGAGCCTGTCGTTAAGGAGAAAAATGAAATGTCTCAACTCCGTATCATTCAGGGTCGTTCCCGATGGAAAGTAGGGGGAATCGTTGCCTGTGCTGTTCTACTCACAGGATGGATCGTCCTGCAATATCTCCTGCCTCCCTCGCCTGAAAAGGTTTTCGCTACCACCGTCCGCGCTCTGGAGACCGGGGACACTGATCTTTTTTTGCGCTATGCCGACCCGGAGGAAATAAAACGCCTGAACTTGACTCGGCAGAATGTAGATACATTCCTACGTGAAACCATCTGGCATGAGGGCTACCCAAAGATTGTGATCAATGGAACAAATCCGCCCCACCAAGATATCAGGGATTGGCTCTGCAAAAATACTAACAACAAATCACGATACAATGACATTCAGATCACCGTGATGGACGACCTAAGAAATGGTTGGACGCTAGGTGTCACAGGGGTCCTATGGCATTGCGCCATGAACCGCTACGGATTTCCAGCGGGAAGAATGGAGTTTTGGAAACTTGCCGAACGCCTGGGTATCCCAGGGTGTAAGCACGGAAGCACCTACCGTCAATACGATGCAAAGTTCGAATTAGAGATCGCGGGAAGAGGAAAGTGATTTCTGAGTGGACCACAATAAGGCAACGACCCATCAACCCCGAAGACAGGAAGAAAAATGCTTGCACTCTTGCCGACCTCACTCACTCCCGAACGACGACTGGAAGAAAGTTCCCTGACGGGGGCGCAGATCGGTTCTACGGAATTTCATGTTGCGCTACTAAAACACCTCACCGGGGAGACGCTTCTCTTTCTCAGTGATCCAAGCGACCAGAATTCACTGGAACGACAATTACGCCGAATTAGCGAGAACGAAACCCCTGTTGCCGCGAAGTATCGTGTCGTGTCAATGCGGGAAGCACCCAGGGTATTATCACAGGAAAGGCTCATTGGCTTCCATGATGCTAACGGTCCCTTTCTGCATCATGGCACTTATCTTCGCTCTCACTTTTCCTCGTACAATTTTCCGCTCACCGGGATCGTTCATGGTTTCAGTTACCAGCCAATCCTGTATGACTTTTTCGTTCGGCTTGCCCTCACGCCGACATTGCCCTGTGATCGCATTTTTTGTACCTCACAGATGGCACAAAAAGCATTTCAGAACGTTCTCGATTACGTACGTGATTCGTTACCTTTGCAGGAGGAATTTAAACGCCGTTCTACTGTTGAATTCGAGCAACTACCACTTGGGGTGGACACCGATACCTACTGTCCGCGTCCACAGAGTGACGCTCGACGGCTCCTTAACCTGCCGCCCGACAAAACCATTTTGCTTTACTTTGGGCGCATTGACCCTCAGGGTAAAGGCGATCTACAACCGCTTTTACTCGTCTTTCAGAAACTTCTCAAGCGACATGGCAACAATCTTCTACTCTTGATTGCCGGGGGGATTAACGATCACCACAAGGCGCAATTATCTGGATTTGCTACGGAGTTGGGGATTGAAACGCAGGTACTCATTCGTCCGAATCCCTCCCTTGTCGAAGGCCCCCTTTACTACAATGCCTCAGATATTTTTGTCAGTCCTGTAGACACCATGCAGGAATCTTTCGGCATCACTCCCCTTGAGGCGATGGCGTCCGGGCTTCCCGTTGTGGCGTCAGCCTGGTCAGGGTATCGCGAGACAATTCTGCACGAAAAAACCGGCTTTCTTATTCCAACGCAAATTCTGGATCATTGTGATCCACTTTCCGCGTTCTCCCCGTTACAAAGTTGGCAGTCCGATCACTTGCGGTTCGCTCAAACCGTTGCTCTCGATTTGGAAGCACTTTATTTCGCTCTGGACACCTTGATTCAGAGACCGCAACTCAGGCAGGAAATGGGAGCCTGTGGGCGCGAAAGAGTGCTTACTACCTATACCTGGGCAAAGATTATCGCTCGTGCAGGGGACATCTGGCGTGATCTGTCTCAGATTGCTCAAACGTTGCCGCATCGGTGTGAACCTATCCCGTCGCTGATTCCGGCGCAATACACAGAGCATTTCAAGCATTACGCCTCACACACTTTTCCTCCCGAAAATCGTCTTACTTTGACAGAGGAAGGCTTGACCTTTTGCCGTACAAAAGGGCGTCTTCCCATTTATCCTGAACTACAATCATGGATACGCCCGGAGGCGGCACTTGTCGCTTTAAGGTTTATTCGCTCAATGAGTCGCTTGCGACAACCTGTAACACTGAACTCGCTTACTGCAAATCTTGCTCGAAAATACGGACTGGAGCCAGGGCAGGCAAAAGCGCACCTGCTGTGGCTCATTAAATACGGTTATGTTCGCAATTGTCCTTAGAGAAAGAGAGCAACGAAATTCGTTGCTCTCTTTCGATTCTGAAGCGGAGGCTACAAGGGACGCGGGACAAAGACAGAAAATCTCGGTCAGGATAATTCCGGGTATACTGCAAACTATCCCCTACAAAAGACAAAATAGGGACAGGAGAAGCAGGGTGCCTCATGTTCGCTAAATTAGTGCAGGTCTTCAGGCGTGACGGGCGACACCCCCAGCAAGTACTTAAAACGCTCAGGCGTCATTATGAGTTTGTAAGACGCAATCGCCGACTAACCCGCATCACCGAGGCGATCATTGCGCGGCAGGGTCTTGTTGTCACCGGGGGTCCCTTTGTTGGAATGGCTTATGTGAACAGAGCGTTCTGCGGTGGGTTTGCCCCGAAACTGATTGGCTGTTACGAAGCCGAACTGCACGATACTCTCGCGTCCCTGCGTTCTGATTACACGGCGATTATTGATGTCGGCTGTGCGGAAGGCTATTATGCCGTTGGGCTTGCGCGTCGTTATCCCGGCGTCTCCGTTTACGCCTTCGACAGCGACCCTACAGCGCGGGAACTCTGCACGGAAATGGCGACACTGAACAACGTTTCCGCTCAAGTCAATATTGGCGGAACGTGTGATATTGATGAACTCATTCGGTTGCCCCTCAAAGGCGCATTACTGTTTTGTGATTGCGAAGGCTACGAAATTGAACTGCTAAACCCGCAGTTACTCCCTGATTTGCGCGATTGTGATCTTCTTGTCGAGCTCCACGACTGCTTTAATCCACTGATCACGCCGACGATTT
>JACMPS010000517.1 GCA_014377395.1 Chthonomonadaceae bacterium | reverse complement strand
TCTGGAACGAGGTGCCTATGCAGATTATTCCTACGTCCGCTTCATCGAGCGAAAAGACCGCGCACGTCTGGAACAAAACCCTGACTCGCAGAAGGTATTGCCCTGACGGAACGCCGCAAGTCCGTACAGAGCGTGCCTACAAAAATTGATCGCAAGCCACACGCTGAGGGCATCTTTTCACGACGCAACATAAATTAGGCGTTGCAGACGGAGTAGGCACAACATAATTTTAGAAGAATCCGATTGAAGGAGGAAGTTTCGCCCGAAAGCGCGAAACTCTCTTCATGCTTCCTTATCCTACTCCCACAACCGATTCAGCAACTGAGGACGACTTTTCACAGATTCGCCTCGATCAACTCCAAAGCGAACTCTCAAGCACAAAAAGCCTCGAACCCTGGCAATGGGCTGCCATCGGCGCAGGATGTTTTTTCAGTCCCGTTCTCCTCATTGTACTTCTCATGTCCGCTCCCTTTTGTGTTCCGCTATGCGGGGTTGGAATTGGATATTCCTTGATTGGAAAGAAAGCTAAAAATGCGAGAAGGCAAGATATAATTCGCGAGTCACTTTATGAGTTTTCGCAGATTTCTCTTTCGACCTCCCGGCATTGTGACACCGCATTGACAATTCTTCGTGCGCTTCCCCTCGATCTCAGAGATGAAAATGACTGGATGTCCAAAAAAGAGATCAAGCGAGTTCTGAAGACCGTTGCAGAGGGGCAGGGGCAAATCCGTTTGTCGGAGACGCACCGCCGCTGGCTCTGGGATCGAGTGCTCTCGTGGCGATTTCCGGCAATTCGTCTCACGAATCCGGTAGGGATTGACACAACCCTCAAGTTCTATTTCAGCGCGTTCGCGAGTTGTGGGAACCGAAAAGAGTACATGAAAGCCTTACTGGAACTCGATTTCTATTTCAAGAGAAATTCCGACCCCGAAATTGAGAGCGAGTACCGGGAGGTCATGGCGAGTTGGCTCTTCCGCCTTGATGCCGAGGAAACACAAGCCACGCTGCTACGCGCAGGAATTGCCCCTGACGCGCACCTTTTGCGTCCTGTCACCTCTTCGCCGGACGAGGAGAGCATCACGCTTTTGCGAAGCGTTGGCGACGAGTAAGGCAGAGGCAAAGACAAATCCCCTTTTGACTTCCCTTACGTAAGAGGGAGGAATGAAAATAGCTTATGGTCTTCACCTTACGCAAAGAGAAATCAACCACCCGCTACGCTAGAGGTAGGGAGGCACAGAGAAATCCGGGAGAGGAAAAGACAGGGAGACCTCATGCAAAGACGCAAAGGAAAGAGAGAACAGCAAAAGTTGAGGGCATTTGCATTTGCTCCCCTCTACCAGATTTTGGGGGAGGGTGAGTGAACAAGATCAGGGTGGGGGCAAGTTCGCTTTCCGCCACACTGACTTACGGCTTCTTGGGAACTAACTCCGCATAACCGGGCAAACTAATTTCGATTTTTGAGGTCTGGCGATAGTCGGCGATTTTCTTGTCGGCGACGACGATCCCTCCCGCCCGCTCCAGTGCCAGAGTGCGCTTGAGTTGCGGCTGTATTGAGGCAAACGATTGCACCTGCCCCGGCTCTTTGCTCGTCAGACGAAAGACGTAGTAAAAGGAAGTTTTCTTCTGCGTTGCCGGATCCGTCAGCGCAATCGCAACCGGAGGCGTCACCTCACCGATTTTGAGTTTGCGGATCGCCACTTTCGCGGTTTCAGGCAGGGCAGGATCGTTCGCCGCCGCAATCCCGATTTGTCCGTCTCTTGCTTTGGAAACCGGGTCTTCCGAGTAAGATTTCACGACAAGCCCGAACGGAATCCCTTTTTTCAATTCTGCAGTTGCCTTCTCCGCTTTCGCCAGCGTCCCGGTGCGGATACTGGAAAGCCCCCAACGCTCAGGAACTGTAAAGCGCGTGATATTCTTTTTGTAGTAATCTTCCATGTCCTGCGGCGTGACTGAAACAGACGCAGTTGCGATATTGTAGCGCGTGAGTTGGATTTTCATTTCTTTTTGCAGTTGTGTCTCCGAAAGAGTGCCATTCGCCAGAAGAGCGGCAATCTGAGGGTTTCGCTTCTGTGTTTCGGCTTCAGCGGAGACTTCGGCATCGGAAGGAACATCCTTCGTCCTTGCACCCCACTGCAAAATCAAGCGTTCAGAAATCAAAGCGTCCAGGGTGAGTTGACCGGCAGTTCCATTTCTCACCTGAAGGGGATTGGTGGAAACAATAAAATCCTGTGCCTTGATGCGCTGGATTCTCTCTACGAACTCACTGAATAAAATCGGGTCGCCGTTAACGGTGGCAACGATCTTCTCGGTTCCGCTTTGCGCCTCCGCCCTCACCGACAGGGTGGGGGCAATCAGCAGTCCTGCTAGAAACAATCCACTCTTTAATGCACTACGCTGTTGTCTCATTATTCTCTCTACCCTTCACTTCTGAATCAAAAATTGGTGGGGCCCTGCAAACAAAAGCACTTTTCTCCCGCAAGATATTTCGGCAAGGATAAGGCTTTTTCCTCTCTTGAGTAGTTTTGTTCAGGAGTTTACAAGCCCTGGAAAAGGAATTTGTTTTCCCGCTCTAACTCACAGGAAGAACAGCAAAATCCCCAGCCCCACCAATGCCCCGCCCACCGCATAGCCCTCATTACGTTCCAGCCAGCCGAAGCGAACCCGCTCTAAGCCTTTGTGTGCGAGCAGAACAAGCGTGAGCATGGAGGAGAGGGTGACAACCGCCATTGTGAGGGAAACCCCCGCAATCGTCGTCCAACTCGAACGCGACGCCGCAATGAAAACCGAAAGCAGATCAAGGCAAGGCGAAAGCGTCATTCCAAGAAACAAAGC
>JACMPS010000048.1 GCA_014377395.1 Chthonomonadaceae bacterium | reverse complement strand
CGGCGACATCGTGGACATCAATCAAATTCAGCCCGGTTTCCACATAGGCAGGCATTTTGCGATTCAGGAAATCAACAATAATTTGCCCTGTGGGAGTAGGCTTGATGTCGCGCTCTCCCACCGGAGTCGAGGGGTTGACAATCACAATCGGCAAACCTTTTGTAGCAAAAGTTCGTGCCTCTTCTTCCGCCCGAAATTTCGAGCGTTTGTAGTGACCAATCATATCGGTTTCGGAAACAGGCGAGTTTTCCGTACCGGGGGTTCCATCGTGCGGTATCCCCAAAGCCCCTACCGTCGAGGTGTAAACGACTTTGCTGACTTCCGCATCCAGGGCGGCTTGTAAAATGTCGCGAGTTCCATCTACATTCGAGCGATAAAGCTCCTGTGGGTCTTTTGCCCAGAGCCGATAATCTGCGGCAACATGATACAGCGTTTCGCAACCTTGCATCGCTCTTTGCAAAGAGGCTTTATCGGTCAAGTCTCCGAAAACAATTTCCACAAGGCGGGGGTCAAGGTCATTCAGGTTGTCGAGGCGGGAGTTGGGACGAGCGAGAGCGCGAACTTTTTCTCCGCGCTCTACCAGAAGTCGGGCGACATGACACCCCACAAACCCGGTTCCGCCCGTCACTAACGCCGTCACTATTTGCTCAATGTCCAGGCGGCGAGTTGAAGCGTCCCCTTCATTGTTTTCATGGATTCTTCAACGGCACTATGCTCAAAGCCGGAGTGCATTTTGCAGTTGGCACAACGTGGGTCTTTGCGGGATTCCCAGTAAGCCCAGTCGGTTTTGTTCCAGAAGTCGTCCCAGTTGTCATAATGCCCTTCACCCTCGACAAGATAGCAGGGAGCTTTCCAGCCTTTGGGGGTGTAGTTGACGGTAGACCAGGGAGCGCAGGGAAGTTCGCGCATTCCCGCCGCAAATTCCAGAAACATGGGGGTCGCATTAATTTTGTACTTACTGGAAAACTCACGAATCTGCTTGAACTTGTCGTGAATCTGATCTTTTGTGAGAAAGACATCTTCCTCGACACTCGCGTATTCGTAGCCGGGTGAGATCAGGATTCCGTTTGCTTTCAGTTCATTTACGAGTTCACAGAGTTCGCGAACTTCTTCCACTTTTGTTTCTTTGTAAACGGTTGTGTTCAAGAAAGTGTAGTAACCCGCCGCCTTCACCTTTTTAATGGCTTCGACGGCAATATCGAACACGCCTTTGCGGTTGACCACGTAATCGTGCGTCTCGCGCATCCCGTCAAGGTGAATCATCAGAAAGAGGTGAGGAGAAGGGGGGATAATACCGACGACTTTTTCAACGAGTTTAATGGCGTTTGTGCAAAGGATAATGTATTTGCCACGCGCAATCAGGGCTTCGATGAGTTGCGGAAGTTCCGGGTAAAGTGTAGGCTCTCCGCCACAGATATTGACAATGGGTGCGCCACAATCGTCTACCGCTTTTAAGCAGGTTTCAAGGCTCATGCGATCTTTGAGTTTGCCCGTATGTCGCTCAATCGAGCAACCTACACAAGCGAGGTTGCAGGTATAAAGGGGTTCGAGCATCACGACCTGCGGGTATCGCTTTGCCCCGGATCGCACCATTTTCGCTCGGTAGCGTGCCTGCGCCATTGTAAACTGTATCGGGTATCTCATTCTCGGTTTCGTTCCTTCTCTCGAACCTGCTGTCAAATTCTCTTGAATTAAGAGGGAAAACTTTTTTCGTGATCGCTTTGCTCTCTTAGGCCAATTTATTTCTGTTTGCTCTCTTAAATCTAAGCCGTTATTTGGGTGCGCCACCCCCAAAAGGCGGCGGAGGCGGTAAACCCCCTCCCCCCATTGGAGGTGCGCCGCCCGCGCCGGGAGCCATTCCTCCACCACCCATCGGAGGTGCGCCTCCGCCTTGTTGCTGTTGTTGTAACTGTTGTTGTTGCATCATTTGTTGCTGTTGCATTTGCTGTTTTCGGACCGCCACAAGATCGCCGATATGCAAACGCCAAAGACCATCCTCAAGGCGAACCTGGATACTCTGCCCCGTTCCTGCTTTTAAGGTGGCTTTTACGGTAGAGGCATCTACCGCCTCAAAGTTGTAATCGCTGACTGCGCCGAATCGGGGCTTGGGTGCTTTCTTCGAGAGTGGATTGACTTTCAAGCGTCCCTGTTTTCCAAGATCGGAAACAACAGTGTCTACGTCGGCAAGCATCACTCTGCCCTTTTTACCAAGCACCATTAACTCCTGATCGGTTGCCTTCTGAAGCTTTTCGAGGTCATTTCGCTTGACGTAAACCGCCATTTGCGCTTTTGCGGCGGCGGCGGAAGCGGCATCGGGTTGTGCGGGATTTTTCGGGTCGGGTTTGAGGCTCATGCGTAGCACCTGTCCGATTGAGTTCAGTCCGACAAGCGTCGCGGAGTCATTACTGAAGCACTCCGATAACTGCTTAAAGGTACGGGCATCGTCCGCTCGCTTGAAAACCAGTTTCGCGGCGGCAATCTCTGCGGCGGCATTGGCGGGGGGAGTCGAGGGAGTCGAGGGGGTCGTTGTCGGTCTCGTTGTTGGAGAGGCACCGGGCGCAGTCGAAGGTGAAGGTGTTGTCGCACCCGCAACGGGCGGGGTTGTCGTAGAAGTGGAGGGTATCACTGTGGGCGTCGTTGTTGAGTTCGTCGAATCCGTTGGATTTGTTGGCGTTACAGGGGTGGTCGTTGCCGTCGAAGTCTTCGCGGGAGTCGTTGTTGCCTCTTCTTTTTTGCCTCCGCAACCCGCAAGGGAAACGGCGGACACCAGAAGAGTCATCAACGAGAGCGAATGATTCATTGATTTGACACGGAAAGGCGAGTGGGTAAAAGAAGCGGGTGAGCGCATGAAATATCTCCAGAGGTAAAGCAAAATTTAGACGTTTAATTTGTTGAGAACAGTATACCCCAAGCCGACTTTTTATCGGTTTATTCATCAGAAGATAAAACCAGTCGAGTCAGTAGCAATCTTCCGTCGCAGATCTGTGTTAGCGTTTCAGATCAAATGATCTGATGTCAGGGCGAGAACGAAACATCAAAAGTGCAGGTTTCTCTTTCCCTTGCATCTACGCCGTTTCTGAGATTATCGTTGCTTTTGATCGAAGATACTCCACAAAAAACGTGAGTGCATCTTGTAAAATCCGTGATTTCTCCGGGTCTTCAAGGAGGGCGTTTTCATCGAGATTTTTACCGAGAAGCGAGAGGGTGACAGAGGCTTCCGGCACGATAATCGCCGCCATCGTTGTCAGAATTTCCGTGAGGGAGGCTTGCGCGTGGGTGGCTCGTGGAGAGGCATTGAGGAGTGCGAAAGGCTTGTTTACGGTTTCGCCGCTTCCCACAAGCCAATCGAGGGCATTTTTAAGGACGCCGGGAACGCCATGTGCATATTCAGGAGAACAAATTAGCACACCGGCCGCTTTTTGCATCTGAGCGCGAAGATCGAAAACCGATTGCGGTTCCTGTCCTTCCAGATCGGGGTTGAAGTGGGGCAGATCACCCAGCCCCGCGTATATTGTGATCAAGGCTCCTTCGGGGGCGAGCCTTTGCACGGCGCGTAAAAGGGTCGTGTTCGAGGAAACTTTTCGTAGACTTCCTGAAATCGCCATGATCTCCACACTACACCTCCAGATTGGCGAACCGTCCCCCGGAAACCCGCTCGGATTGCTCGGCGTCCGGCTTCTCGCCCGTGACATGAGCATGATATTGAGCCATTGCCCAGAGCGGAAAATAGTGCCGATAGTAGTGATAGCGCAAATAAAATACGCGAGGAAATCCGGTTCCCGTAAACCATTCCTCTTCCCAGGTTCCGCTGTCCTGATTGTTGAGCAGAAAATTCATTCCGTTTCCTACGGCATCGGAGGAGAGGTCTCCCGCACTAAAAAGTCCCATCAATGCCCACGAAGTTTGTGACGCGGTGGAGGGACCATCGGCTTTCGGGTGTTCCGGGTCATAGGACTGACACGTCTCGCCCCAGCCGCCATCCTCATTCTGCACGGAGCGTAGCCACTGCGCCCCCTTCTGGATTCGAGGCTGCTTCATGTCCTCCCCGATACACGCCAGCCCCCGCAACACCTGCCACGTCCCGTAGAGATAATTGACGCCCCAACGCCCAAACCACGAGCCGTCTTCTTCCTGATCCTTATAAAGATAAGAAAGGGCTTTCTGCACACGCGGATCGCTTTTCGGAACACTGAAGTAGGAAAAACATTCGAGCGTTCGCGCCGTGATGTCCACAGAAGAGGGATCGAGCATCGCGTTGTGGTCGGCATAGGGGACATACTGAAAAAGCCATTTGTCGTTGTCTTTGTCGAAACTGCCCCAACCCCCGTCTCGATTTTGCATTGCGAAAACCCAATTCAACCCTTTTCGCATGGCTTCGCGGGCATGTTCCGGGGCTTCCGTCCAGTGTTCACGGTGCGGGCAATAGGTCTTATAGAGCGCCATCAGCACCATAATGGTGTCATCTACGTCCGGGTAGAACTCGTTCTCCATCTCGAAGTACCAGCCGCCGGGTTCGACTTCGGGGGCTTTCACCGCCCAATCTCCTTTTTTCGTTGTCTGCTTGGAGAGAAGCCATTCCGCCGCCCGAATCATCGCGTCGCCCTCTGCCGGGTAGCCGCTGTCAATCATTGCGTTCAGCGTGAGTGCCGTATCCCAGACCGGAGACACACAGGGTTGAAGCCGGATCACGTCGTCTTCCTCGATCTCAAAGGCGCATAACTCGGCAAGTTCCTTGAGAATGGCGGGGTGATTATCCGGCAAGCCCATGCACTTGTAAGCCATGATCGCATGGGTCATCGCAGGGAAAATCGCACCGAGTCCCCCACTTCCTTCTTCGCGCTCCAGCAACCAGGTCAGGGAACGTTTAAGGGCGAGTTGACGAAACGGCTTCACGGGAGAGGCATCGTAGAGTTTAAGGGCTTTGTCAATCACCAGAAAAACGTTGCGCCAGGTAATCGGTTTTTTGTCCCACTGAAGACGTAGTTTTTTGCGGTCTCGTCCTCCCTCAAAGAGTTCGTCTATCCGGGCATGATCGGGAACGTGTCGGTGCGGTCTTCGGGCATTAATCACCGCAAGTGGAACCAGAATCGCCCGTGACCACGAGGACATATTGTAGATATTGAAGTAGAACCACTTCGGTGTGAGAATGGCTTCCGGGGGAATAGTAGGGACGCCACGCCAATCATATTGTCCGAAAATGGAGAGGTAAAGTTTGGTAAAAGTGTTGCACCGAGCCACACCGCCCTCAGCGAGAATGGCGCGACGGGCGCGGCGCATAAACGGCTCGTGTTCGCCATGTCCTGCAAGTTTCAGGGCAAAGTAGGCTTTGACGGAGGCAGAAACATCGGGGGGACCTCCGGCATAGATAGACCAGTAACCGTCAGGGTGTTGTTTGTTACGAATGTAATTGGCGATTTTGCGGAATTTTTCGGTGTCGGTGCGATTGAGAAATTGCAAAAGCAGGATGTATTCGCTTTCAAGAATCGTGTCGCCTTCGAGTTCCGCCACCCAATAGCCTTCGGGTTCCTGACGATCCAATAAATACTGTTGTGCTTTATAGATAGCGCGGCGTACCGCATCGAGTGAGACGGAGTGGGAGGGGTTTGTTTTTGTGTGATGACGGCTTCGGAGCGTGGGGGAGGCGATCTTCTCCGAAATAACTGCCGTCTCATGTGTTTCTAGTCTGCTGTTCAACAACTCACCATCCGAAAGGGGGATTAGAAATCGGCGGATACTCTCCAACGATCATCTGCCATTCACCACAAGCCACAATTTACAAAAGGACGCGGCATTTCAGTGGGCGTGACAGGAATTGCTCAGGCGATAAAGAGCGTGAGAGAACTCCCTGCGCGGCACACGGAAAGGGCGAGTGCAAAGTAGCAACAAAGAGGGCTGTATGTCAGGCGGATGTCTTGAAGTTTAGATACGGCTTCTTTGCCGTTCCGTGCCGCGATTATCGGATTTGCGATCCTGATTTGTAGCGAAGGTGTTTCTAGTTTAGCCCTGCAACAAAATTTTGTCAAGCGTTTCTCATTGCGGACGCAAAGAAATGTTCTTTTTTCTCGCACGCCTTACGCAAAACCCTCATAAAATAAATTGCGCTTTTGCTTTTACAGAAAGCGGGAACGCATTGGGGCATTGACTTTATGGTGGCTAATCGTTACAATTGGTCGTTAGTGCTTTATTATACTTATTTCAGATTTACGAGGTTCCTGAATTCGGAGGAAAATCTATGGAGCCGTTTCATGCCGCACACATTTTAGGGTCACTTGCAAACGGAATTGATCCGTACACAGGCGAAGTTTTGCCCGAAGAGAGAAAGGATCAGCACCTGATGACGGCAGATGCCCTGTTTTTTGCCGTCAAATCGCTGGAAGTATCTCTCACTTCGCAACTCGCCGAGATTACACCGAAAGAAAAGCGTCCTGCTCCTCTAATGGCAGGGAAGAGTTGGGATGCAACACAAAATGACCTTCTAAAAGCGCAATTCGAGAGAGGCGTTAGTGTTGCCGAAATGATGCAATTGCATGAGCGGACACGGGGTTCCATTACGTCTCGTCTGGTGCGTTTAGGGCTGCTCCTCGAGCGAAATGCGGCAGACGATGCCGTAAAAGGTCGCTCTACCACCCCTAATTCCCATGTACCGGAACCCTTGAAACCTCGCCTTGTCATTGCCCACCCCCCTCCGCCTCCACGAGAGGAAGACCCCTTTGCACCCAATTAGGTTTGTAGCAACACTCCCTGTCTCTTTTGTTTCCGTAGCATAATTCGTGTTATAATCATACTGGAGGTGCGATCTTGTCCAAAGTTTACACGGCAATTTATGAAGATGGTTTATTTCGTCCGACAACTCCGATAGACCCGGAACTTCGGGAGGGGTAGTCCGTTCAGGTCAGTGTTGAGCAGAGTGATCCACAGGTTCCTATTTACGCAAGCAACACCTGCAGGCGGTCATTCATGCAAAAGCCTATCTTCGGGAACACGGAGAACTGTCCTTTTCGCTGATCACATATTATGAGATTCTGCGCGGATTGAAGGTTAAGGGCGCAAGTGTGCAACGTGATAAATTTGAGCGTATGGCTTCTAAAAACGAAATTTTGCCGATTACCACTCAAGTCATTCTTCGAGCGACGGACATTTACGCTGATCTTTCCCGCCGGGGCGCGTTGATCGGTGACGCCGACATTTTGATTGCGGCGACGGCTCTTGAATACGGGCTTGCCCTCACCACGAACAATACCCGGCATTACGGGCAAGTTCCCGGTTTGACACTGCAAAATTGGCTTTTCCCCTGACTTTTCCTGAAAATTCAGCAATAATCTTTACTGATTACATCGAAATCACAAAAAACCAAAATCAAAAGGAAACAAAAATGAGCGTCTCGAACTGGATGAGTTGGGAAGGCGGCGTTGATCTTGTCGCCGTCACCGATCCGAGTTACACAACCCCGAATGTGATTGTTCATGTTGCCCGCATGGTGCATACGCCAGAGGGTTCTGCGGCGTCCGGCATGGTGCTGTTTCAGCCCGATCCGACAGCTCCCCCGCTTGCGTTCGGCTTTGTCTCAACCGATAAAACGGTTGGCGGCTATTTCGGCTCTCACATTTTCGCCGGAACTCCTTTCGAGACGGCTCCAACAGTGAATGCCACGATCCAGATCACCGAGGAAAACGATTCGGTGAGTGCGCGTCTCGTTATCGGTGATCTTATCATTGAAACGCGCCTTGAAGGATTGGGGAAAACAGAAGAGATTCACCGAGAACCCGGCGGATTTACTCCCTTCACGCAGAGCGGGCTTGAGGCAACCGCCCTGAGTGCTACACTTACCGTCAACGGCGAACTTATTCCGATTTATGTTCCCGAAATCGGGATTACAGGCGGACCCGGTGCTGTTTCTGCACCCTGTGGCTTTTACGCCCGATAAGGCTTAATCGCTTGTCCTGCTAGAAAAATGATCAAACCTTATCGGTTTGCACACCACGCGAAGAGTGTTTTCCACTCTTCGCGCTGTTGTTGGAGCAGGTCAATTGGGTTTGTACTGTGTGTCGCCGCCACTGCATCAATCAGGCTATGCGGGTCAAGATCAGGCTTTTCACGCAAAAGCGGATGAGTTTCGGCGCGACGCATCCAATAGTGAGCGTTGGAGAAGTCTCCCTCGCGGCGGTGCATAATGCCGTGCCAGTAGGAACCCGTTGCGTCGAGAATGTCCTGACTGACCTTATGACTGCGTTCCAAGTCGTCCACATAAAGCCATAGCCCGGAAATGAGGGCAGGACGAGAGGCAATTTCAGGGGCGGCAATGATGCTTTTTACGAGTTCCGTGTGCTTCGGCTGACTCCCGGTGAGGCTCGTCATGGCTTCGCTCAACGGAAGTGCCTCGAACAATGGTTTGCAGGCTTCAGCAATTTCTTCAGGTAGGTTCATGGGTTTTCTTTCTATCCTCCAATAAGGCGTGTTTTGTTCATTTAGTATAGCCTTATTCCCTCACCTTTTAAGAACTTTTCCGCGCTCCGTAAGGCAAGCGCAATCTGTGTAAAGCAGGGATTGACGGTGGTGGCGGAGGGGAAGATTCCGTTGTCACAAACAAAGAGGTTTTTCATCGCGTGAACCCGTCCCTCAGAATTGACTACGCTGACTTTCGGGTCGGTTCCCATTGCGGTTGTGCCGAGCGTGTGCGCCTCACGAGGAAACGTCCATAAGTTTTTGCCACCCGCCGCCGTCCAGATTTCACGCATGACTTTTTCGGCATGAGCGTAAATCCGGGCTTCGTTTTCGTGCCGTGAAAACGTGATTCGAGGTTTCGGCAAGCCCCGCACGTCTTTTTCGTCGCTCAACTCAAGGCGGTTGTCGGGGTGTGGCAGACACTCACCACAAATGTTGATCCCCGCCACATGACCGAATTGCTCCATGTGTGATTTAAGTTCCTCCCCGAACAATGCGGGGTCACGCCCTATCTGCGTGGCATAGGTTACGGGCATCGCACCGATGCTCTGAAGCAAGTAGCCTCCTGCAAAATCGGCGTCTTTGGGGCGGCGCATCGCGTCGGAAAGCAAACCGCCGGGAATACCGCGCCAGGGCTGAGTTTTCTCCTCGAAAGTCCCCCACAGTTGCAACCCCGTATGCGCGAGAAAATTGCGCCCCACAAGTCCTTCTTCATTTCCGAGGTTGTTCAGCAAAAGCAAACGCGGTGTTTCAATCGCTCCCGCACACAAAAACAAGGCGCGACAGTTCTGCTTCTGTTCGCCCTGCGGCGTTGAATAAACGATACCCGTAACCGTGTCTCCCTCTCGCAAAATCTCCGTGACAAACGCATGAGGACGCACTTCCAGCCCGTGCGCGAGTGCAAAAGGAACATACGTAACATCCATTGAGCCTTTCGCACCTGTCGTGCAACCCGCCTGACAGAAGCCGCGTTGATTGCAGGGATGACGCCACTCTTCCCGCTTGCGGTCAGGGGTACTGAGTGCCGCATTGTAGGCGTCACTGTAGGCGATTCCGATTTGATCACATCCACGCGCCATGAGTTGCGCGGCGGAATTCCGCGGCAAGGGCGGCATTGAAGCGGGCGAGGGACCACTCACGCCAACGAAATTCCAGACCTCTTGTAGATAAGGCGTCAGTTCCGACAAGGGAAAGGGCCAGTCCTGCCCCACCCCGAACTCTGTGTTCAATCGAAAATCGTAATTGTGCAGAGGCGGGCAATATGCCGTCCAGTGCAACGTCGAGCCGCCTACCCCGGTTCCACTATTGTTCGCACCGAAACCGAGCGGATGTTCTCCCGCACTCAAACGCTCGTCCGTCCAGAAAAGGGAAGATTGCGCCGTCTCATCCGTCGCCCACTCTTCCGCCGGGTTCCACCACTTACCGGCTTCGAGCGCCACCACTTTTAGCCCTGCTCTACAGAGTTTTGCGGCGAGTGGTGCGCCTCCCGCGCCTAATCCCACAATCACAACATCTACCTCTTCGTCAAGGGAATAAGTGGCGGAATTGCGGGGTGGGTTTGTGCGAGGAGCCAGAGGAATTGTTTTGCCCTCGATTTGCCACACATCGGGTTCGTTCAGACCTACGCGCCTGTGACCTCGTGCATCTGCAAAGCCCGTGTAGCCGATAGATGCTTGTGCCTCCGGGTGACTGTAGACAATCGAGGCGATTTCACTGCAAAAGTCGGCAAACCAGCGTTCCGAAGGAAAAGACCAGCCGTTCTCCCCGTCACGTATTGCTTCAATGCGAACCTTGTCAATCGTTTGCCGAGCCAACATTCCGAGGGCGGATTGCAGGGCGGTTCTGTCGTTGGGCAAAGCCTCGTAACGCCACCCGTCTCCTTTTCCGTCTCCGACCCGTGCTTCTAATTTTGCAACGATCCACGCGATTGGGACGCCCGAAATTAGAGGGGCAACGAGAGTAACGGCTTGCGTCAACGTGTCACGTTCTGAGAGAGTGAGCCAGCCTTCTTCCTCTGGAAACGCAGGCCGTTCCTCTAATACTTTTTGTGTAGGTTCCGTAATAAAACTAATTAACTCATTCATTTTTTGTTTTGGTTTCCGCTCTTCATTTTAATTCCTCTTTTTTACGCGCAACTCACGCAAAAAAGAGGAAGCCACAACTGGCTTCCACTTTTCTTTTCCCTATTTTTATTTTCGAGCGTTAGTTCGCTGCGAGAGTTTGCGCTCCGGTTTGCGTGATCACCAGACGCCCTTGCTTATCTTCCAGCACGTAAGAGACCCGCACGGCTCTCTCGATGCCCTGCGCGTCACGAAAGGCATGGCGTCCCGTCAACAAATACTGGTTGGCTCCCAATCGCTGAGGTGCATCCAGAAGAAAAGTCGTCGTTGAGTTTTTCCGTAGCGCACGCTTGGTCAGGTTGACATATTCGCTTCCCTTGATCGAATACTGGTATTTGCCGTTCAGATAAACCGCAATCTTCGCATTTGAGTCAATGTGTCGGCTTACATAGGCGATTTTGTTGGTTGCCCAGACTTTCGACAGGTTGCTCGAAGTCATGTTCAGGCGGTCTCGCATCGCCCTCAAAATGGGTTTTTGTACAGGTTGCCCTTTTCGTGAGCCGGGATTGAGGTAGTAACCGTTGACTGCCGGATCGGTATTGTTCTGGCTTGGATTATCAGGGTTCGGATTGTTCGGATCGGTTTGCCCCGGAGTATTTGGATTGTTAGGGTCGGTCTGCCCTGTCTGATTCTGGTTGCCCGTGTTATTCGGGTTGTTCGGATCAATGGGTGCGGCAGGGACTACCGGAGCCTGTTGGAAGTAGTTGTAAGATGGCGGCGCATACTGAAAAACGCCGTTGCCGTTGATGACCGCTCCCCCATTCAGTTGACGTACTCCCTGAAATGGATATCCCATTGAGAACACGGGCGAGCCAAAATTCCCGTAATTCGGAGTGCCATTGTAAAAGGTGCCGTTGAGGACATAACCCCCGGAACTAATCGCATAACCGCCCGGAAACAGCGAGTAGACCGACAGCGGGCTATAATAGTAAGGCTGGTTTGTGCGTCCCGTGTTTCTTGGAACTCCGGTTCCCTGATTGGGTCGAGAGCCGTTTCGATTAGTTGACCGACTGGTTGTAGACTGATTTACGCCTCCTGCACTTCGGGGGATTCCGGTTCCCTGATTCGGGCGGGAGGTATTCTGATCCGTTTGTGCCTGCGCGAAAGTGGGGGTCAAAAGCAATGCGCCCGTCAGTGCAAAAGCCGGGTTGATGTTTCGTTTGGTTATTTGTCTCATGGTGTTGCTCCGTCGTTCCTCAAGTCGGTACCGGAAAATTCCGGCGTTCAACCCTCTTTCTGAGAGTCTTCTTTCTCTACGAAATAGAGAGGTAAGTGAGTAGCAGGAATTTCAGAGCAGGGTGTCGAATAAGATTCGATAAGTTTTTTGTAGACAAGGGAGAGAGTTATGAGCGTCAAAGAGTCGAACTCAAGGGGATCCTTTGGGGTGGGCGAAGGCACTGGCATAAAAACGCCTGCCGAAAAGCGGGACTATCAACGTATTTTGTACTTGATTGGAATGGGACTTTTTATCACCACGATTGGGCAACCAAAAGTGATCGGTCGTTTGCCGTTCAATTTCATGTTGAAGGACGAACTGCACTTCAATGCTCAACAGGTCGCCAGTTTTTGGGCACTCTCAAACTTTTTCTGGTACTTTAAGCCGCTTGCCGGACTGCTTTGTGACAGCGTTCCGATTTTCGGTACGCGCCGACGTTGGTATCTCATTCTTGCCGCCGCCGGATCTGCAATCAGTTGGACGATGTTCGCCTTTTTGCCCCGTACCTACAACGCATTTCTGGGAAATATGCTCGTGCTTTCGGGTCTTATGGTAATTGCTTCTACGGTAGTCGGCGGTATTCTCGTGGAGCAGGGACAAAAATACAAGGCGACGGGTAGGATCACTTCGCTTCGGTTGGGATTGGACGGAGTGATCAGTCTTATCGTGGGGCCACTCGGCGGCTATCTTGCCTCCCGTGCGTTTGGTCTGACTGTGGGAATCGCGGTCATGTTGCTTCTTTCTCTGATTCCAGTAGCGTTCTTCTTCCTGCATGAACCCTCAACGGCTCAACGTAACTCGGACGTGTGGCGCGATGCCGCCCGTCAACTCGGCGTGTCCTTGCGAACTCCGACAATGTGGTGGGGAACCCTGACGCTTTTCCTCTTTTATCTTTCGCCCAGTCTTGGCGATACGATGAACTTTTACCAATCGGATGTTCTCCATTTTTCCAAGCAATTTATCGGTAATCTGGAAATGGCAAGCGGGATCGGCGGTATTGTCGGTGCGTTGCTGTATGGCGTTCTCTGTCGAAAAATCCCTCTCCGAACGCTACTCGTCATCGGCATTTCCGTCAACGCCATTTCAACGCTGTCTTATCTCGCGTACAAAACTGCACCACTTGCCATTTTCATTGACCTGACCAACGGCTTTTTCTCGACTTTCGCCGTACTGCCGCTCTTCGATCTTGCCGCTCGTGCCACTCCGAAAGGAAGTGAAAGTTTCGGTTATGCCTTGATGATGAGCGTTCGTAACCTGACACTGTTCGCGATTTCCGCCCCGTTGGGAGCCTACATTTACGAACATTCCGGTCACTCGATCAACAGCGCGATCTTGATTAGCGCGGGAACGACCGCCCTTGTTTTGCTGATCGTTCCTCTTTTGCCGCGTGTAATGATGAGCCAACGCGACGGGGATTGAAAAGCAATTGAGTAGGGAGAGGGTGGAAATTGCCCTCCTCCCCTTGTGCAAGGGAAATCCTGCAGACCATGTAGGGGCGTCGCTCTCTACGCCCGTTTGTAATTGGAACGGGGGGGGGGGTGGAAAGTATTGGAGATTGAATGCGTTCGCCGCAGGAATGAATTCCGCGCTCCCGTGCCGCCCCTGAATTGGATAAAAATCGGACACCACTTGTGAGTTTTCGCTTTTATGATGACCTTCCAACCCCCTCCTAACCTCCCCCTTGCGTAAGGGGGAGGAACCCGATCCATACGATGACTTTCCCTGAGCGTGGAGGAGGAAAAAAGATCAAACGGCTTTTGCATTGACTCCCCTCTCCCTAATGAGCCTAAGCGAATGGCAGGGAGAGGGTGAGTGGACAAGATTAGGGTGAGGGCAAACAAGGTGGCGATGGAACTGCATCGGCTCCCCTCTCCCTAATTTTGGGGGAGGGCTGAGTGGACAGGATCAGGGTGAGAGCAACAAGAGAACAGACAATCTTCAACTCAACACTCAATACTTTCCTCCTACTCCAGAAGCCGAACTCGATAGCCCTTCGCTTCCAGACCCTCCGTCACGCGGTCAATGTGGGTGCGATCACGCACTTCCAGCAGGATTTCGACGCCTGTTTGACCGAGAGGGATTGTCGGAGAAACACGGTTGTGGCTGAGTTGGATCACGTTGCCCTTGAGTTCCGCAATCGTTTCAAGAAGTGCCGCAAGACCACCAGGACGATCCGGGCAAGCCGTGAAAAAGTGAAGGTAACGCTCGGCACGAATCATTTCCCGCTCAATCAAGTCAGCGAGAAAGCGGGTGTCCACATTGCCGCCGGAAATCGTGACGACGGTTTTCCCGACAGGCTTCACCTTACCCATTAAGAGAGACGCCATACCCGCCGCCCCACCCGGTTCCACCACCGTTTTTGCTCGCTCCAACAGCAGAAGCATGGTGCGGGCGAGTTCCGAATCTTCTACCGTCACCATTTCATCAGCGTACTTCTGGATGTACTCGAACGTGCGTTCCGAAGGCGACTTGATCGCAATTCCGTCTGCAATCGTCGTCACAGGTTTGTGAGGAAGGAGATGCCCTGCCTTCCACGACTCGACCGCGCACGAAGCCCCTGCCGCTTGCACTCCAATAATTTTGGCGTGAGGCTTTTTCGCTCGAATCGCTGTCGCCACGCCACTGAAGAGTCCGCCGCCGCCCACACAAATAATCACGGTTTCGAGATCGGGAACGTCCTCCAGAATCTCAAGACCGAGCGTTCCCTGCCCCGTAATAATGCCGTCATCATCGAACGCAGAAATAAAACGCGCCCCCATGAGAAGGGCGCGTTCTTTTCCGGCGAAGACCGCTTCATCGAAATTCTTCCCTTCAAGAACCACTTCGGCACCGTACTTGCGCGTTGCCTGAATTTTTGCTATCGAGGCAAATTCCGGCATATAGACAATGGATTTTACCCCGGCGAGTGTTGCGGCAAGGGCGACTCCCTGCGCGTGATTTCCCGCCGATGCCGCCACCACTCCTACCCGCTTTTCCGCCTCAGTGAGCTGCGTGATTCGGTGGTACGCCCCCCGAATCTTAAAGGAGCCGGTGCGTTGCTGGTTCTCCATTTTCATCAAAAGCGAACCAGGTTCCATGCCGCAACGTTCCGTCAAACTTACACAGGAAGAAACGGGCGTATGGTGGATATTTGCGCGAACGGCGGGATAAGCGGCTTCGATATGTTCGAGGGTGATCATGATTTCATCTTTCGTGGAGCGGTGTTTTCGTGGAGATTATATCATACAAGGCAGTGCAAAATTTCAAGAAGTCTTCTCCGCTAATGCCTCTACCAATCGGTCAGCGAGACGATCATAAAAGAGGATTTCCCACGCTCCGATACTGTCCACCCGGTTTCCGCCCCACCCTCGCTTAAAGCGTGAGAAGCCCGCGTAGGCGTGATCTTTTTGCCCGTAGGGATCATAACCGTAGAAGTCGTATTCACGGCACCCTGCCTCACGAGCAAGGCGTATCGCGTGTGCGTGGAGCGCGTAATTCGGCATGAAGTTTCGGGTTTCGGGACGGGACGCGCCGTAGAGGTAGGTTGCACGTCTGCCATAGCGAACAGAGAGCATCGCCGAAAGTATTTCGCCTTCGCGCTCGGCAAACAATAAGGACGCCATGCCGGAGGGAAACATTGTCTCGGCGAGATTAAGGAAGAAGCCGAATGGCTCCCCAAAGAATTGTTGCCGCCTTGCCGTTTCCGCAAAAAGACGATAAAACGTGTGCAGGTCGCCTTTGTCCCGGCTTTCCCTTACGGTAACGCCATGCCGCTCCGCCAATCCGAGATTGTAGCGGCATTTCGGGTGCATCCGTGCTTTTAGTTCGTCTTCACCTAAACTTAAATCGAGGTGAAGCGACTGCACCGGGGTCAGGTCTATCGGGGCGCGTTTCCAGTTTCGCAACACGGAGGGACGAGGCAGAGGGAGGTGCGGCTCGATGCGTAGCCCGATAGCCTCCGCTCTCCAATTTTGCGCGGCTTCGATAAACAGCCTGAGAGCATCGCGTGACGCCTCCCGATTTTCCCAATCGAGCGCGGGCCCCTCCGGGCAAAGCACAAATCCGGGCTTTCGCTCCGACGGAAACCAGAGCAAAGTTCCTCCGCCCGTCAAGATTTCTCCCTCGAACAAACCGAGACGCAGAACTTCGTAGCCCTCGCTTTGCTTAAAGGCTGCCCACTCCACCGACTGCATAAACCCCGTCTCAGCCTTTTCACTGAGCAGGGCATCCCATTCGGCTTCAAGGGCGGAGGTAATTGGATCGGGAATTGGTCTCAGGATTTGCATAAAGTTATCGCCGTTGCGTTCCTACTGTGAGGGCGAGTAGGGCAGGAACAGCGCGTTCGCCGTTTAAGCCGCTCACCATGTCTACGGAAGTGATGACGACACCGGGTTTCGGGTTTGTCCAGGTCATTGCATAAAGGGTGGGAGTTTCTGCATTTGCCTCTGCGTTCGGAGAGGGAACCCGCCACGCAAGAGCCGCACCGGGCAGATTCTTCGGGGTTTTCTGGAGCCAGTGATCCACGTTCTCTTCAAGGCGCACTGGAATTTCTACCGTTGTGCCGTCTCCGTAATTCACCCGATAACGCACGATTTCCGGGGCTTTGTAGTTGCGATCCGTGCGCTCCCATTCCTGAACACGATTTGTGACCCATGCGGTTTGCAGAAAGTAGAGCGTGTCCGCCATTTTGCCGAGAACGATGCCTTTGATCTCACGTGGCAGATTTTTGATTGGGTCGGGGGCGTCTTTAGAACCGAGCATCAGCACCTGCGGCACAGGGGCGTTCGCATAATCACTTACCAGAAAATCAACATCGGCGAGGGTTTGCGTTCCTACCCGCAAATGGCTCATATCCTGCCCACTTCCAAACCAGACTTCCGAAGGGCTGCCGCCGTTGCCACGAGATTTCAGAAAGCGATTGGCGTAGCGGGTCAAGTCTACCGGAGCATAGGTCACGTTGACGCCAGGAATGATCACAGAACTCGCCTTTGCACCCGCTCCCATATTTTGCAACAGGGTGGCGACAAGCCGGATTTTTCGAGCGGGGTTCTGCGTGTTCGGGTCATTGTCCATCAATTTAACCTGATTGAGCAGGATTCCGCCCTTTCCGTTTGGATAAGAAACGAGACCACCCAGGTTGTCCAGAAGGACAGCGCGTCCTTTTTCCGCTTCCGGAGTCTCACGCAAAAATTCCACATTGTCCAATCCCACGAGTTTAGGACCCGAATAGCCGGGGTAATCGCCCCGCCACGTCTTAAAGTGGATCGTAACAGATTTCTCCACTTTTCGTGCCGGACTCAGATTGATCTCTGTGATATTTCCGGTTGGGGGCAGGGTCGCTTTGATCGGGTTTGCCGTATCGCCATCAAAGACAATTTCGATGTTTTCCGCCTTAAAATAGTTAACGTTGTTCCAGAGATTGATCTGTTTCAGCGTTTCCGGCAAGAACATTCCGAATGTCACCGAGCCGCCTTTCTCCCCCACCCCGATCTGACGAATGTACCGCCACGAGTCGGAGTTGAGGAGTCCATTCACGTAATTGTACGGGTCATTGTCGGAGAAAGTCGGCTTGTACGGCGAGAGGGGATCGGCGGGCCCATCCGGCATTTTCGTGAACGGCGCGATGTTCTCCCCTACTCCTACGACGTTGGAGTACACATTTTCCGAAAGAAAATAGTCACCAAACATAATTTCCTGCGCCCCATAAAAGGTCAGGTCGCGATTACCCAGGGTCGCGAAAAGCGGGTTCTCTGCCGCTTCCTTCGTGACTCGCTCCAATCGAAACGGACGAATCGGGCGATGTATGCCTGTCAATTCTCCGAAAGCGTCCGAGCCTTCCGGCGTCACTCCCCACAGCATCACCCACCCTCCGGCTTTCGTGAACTGCTTCAGTTTCGGTACCTCACGGTTCAGCATTGCCAGATTTTGCGGGGTTCCCGGCACGATTACAACTCGATACTTTGCGCCATCGAGCGAAGCACCGAGTTCGTTAACACGCTCCGAGAGCACCCCGGTCTCCTCCACCGCTTTCAGCAGGGGCGAGTTCGCTTCCGCAAACACCGCAACCTTGCCTTTCGCGGGGGCATAAGACGAGTAGGTATTGATGAGATTGGCAAGCAACTGATCGGCGGCGGGTTCGATGCCGAGTTTTGCCCCTACGCGCAACTGACACGCCACGATGGCTCCCTGTCCACAGGGTGCCTCGATCAGCCCTGCATAGTTCAACCCTTCGCCGCACTCCACAAGGCTTTTCGCGCCGCCCGCAGGTTTAGCGTAGGCGTTGATCACGGTCGGAAAATCACCTGCCCAATCCGTGAGATCGGCTTCCCGCAGGTTCTTAAAGAGGGAGGTGCCGAGCGCTTGCGGAAACGTGTACCCCGCAGCAATGGTCGTCGGACGTACAAGCGAGGGCAGAGCGCCTCCCGCCAGTGGGTTTCTCTGTTCAAGGGCGATCACGCGCCCTCCTCGTGCCGCAAACGCCAGAATTTGAGGGGAATACGCTTCGTCTGCGGTGAGCGTGTCGGCTCCAATCAGAAGCAGACCCACCTTGCCCTTGAGGTCAGCGAGAGACAGGATCGGAGAGGTTGCGATTTTGTTTTCCCGGAGGTACGTTCCGAGTTTTCCGCTTCGATCAAAGAGCAAAATGGGTTTGCTCGGAGTCGCTTTTCGGTTTGCGAAAAGCACTTGAGCGGAGGGCAAAATAGAAACTGATTTCGTATCCTCAAAACCGAGTTTCCCCTTTTGTGAAACGCGCAAAGTCAACACGGCATCCACTCGTTTTTCCGAGACGGAAGGCGTAAATTTGAGAAGGCTTTCTTGCGAGGTTCCCGCTTTCAGAGCGAAGGTTTCCGTGCCACCCGCAATCCGTTTACCGCCCGAAGTCAACTCCCAACTGAACGTCACGGGATCGTCCTTCAGAGTGTCGTTGAACACCTTGACGAGAATTTCGTTCGGCTTTCCTGAGGAGGCACGATAAGCACGTTTTCGGGTGAACGCCGCAAGATCAGAAAAACATTTTTCCGCTCCCGGCACGTCCGATAACGCCACCCAGGGACACACGCCCGTCACACCGTCCCAGCGATACCCTTCCACCAGTAAACGCACATAAGTGCCCGCTCCGAGATTCGCACGGTCTCGCCCACGAAACACGTTGTCGCCGCCCACCCACGCCTGATCTTCGAGTTTGCCCGCGTAGAAAAACGACTCACCTACGATCATCGGACGCTTTCGATCCCACTTCCAACGCGCACTGTGATCCGCAATTTGCAGATGCGTGTAGGAGGTTTCCGGGTAAAACTGCGGGGCGGGTTCCGGGTAATGGGGGCAGTCAATGTCGAGCAAATTTTTGGCTAACGCTCCGCCGCCGTCCGCCATATAGGGGCGCGTGGGATCGAGACGCTTTGCCTCCTTCACAATTTCGTAGAGTTTCGCTTCGATTTCGTCCATTTCGCCGCCGTACACGTTCTGCGCGTTGATGTACATCAGCTCGTTTTCCACGCTGTAAACGATCACGGACGGGTGATTGCGATAGGCTTTCGCCACCTGTTGCAGATGCTCTCGAAAATTCTCCCAGACAATCGGATTGTGCAAATCATAGGTGATAAACATTCCGTCAATGCAGGTGGAAAGCCGCCCGACAATTCCCGACCTGTCGAAATAATCAAGCATGGCTTCCCGATACGGAAAAAACTTTCGCAGTTCGGAGTCGTGCGAAAAGCGGTAGAAATGATTGTTCTCCGCCCGATAGTTTGCGAGAAATTCTTCGGGCGTTTTTGGGTTGCCGGACACCTCCACCCAGTTCCACAGATTGCGAACCACACCATTGATCTTGAGTTGAGTGCCCTCCGTCGTCACCTCGCAAAAGCCGAACGGTTGCTCGTGAACATCAACGGTTTTGCCGTTGTCGTCCGTCACCGTTGAGCGAAGCAGATAGCGTTCGGGATCGTTGACGGGAAACCACAATTTCGGATTTGTCCACTCACCCCCCACCGAAATAACGGTGCGGTCTTGCGCCCGAACCTCCACCGTAGAGACGGCGAACTCTTTTTCAACGATGCCTGTCTTCACATTGACGGCTTCGGCTTTGACTTTATAGCGACGCGCCTTTCCGTTATCGAGTGGATTAAAAAACGTCACCTCTGCATCGAGTCTTTTCTTTGCGAACGAGGGACGTACCGCAACATCCTCAACATAAACGGAACCTACTGCCGAGAGCGTTACCGGAGCCACCAGACCGCAGGAAAGACCGTCGCCCTCCCCTTTTGTCGAGGGATAAATGGGAGCCACCCAGCGCGAAAAGGAAAGGATTTGTTCGACTAAAGGCAGGTTTCTCAGCCCTTCAAGAGTGCTGTTCACCGCTTTTGCATCACGCGCATAAAGCGGAGATTTCACGGCAATCTGGAGCGTATTGATTTCTCCCGGCCTTAAGCCCAGAGTGAGGTCGGCGTCCCAAGGAACCAGTACGCCCTTGTGTGTGGCAATAAATCTCCCGTTCACAAACACGGAGACAATCCAGTTTGTCGCGGAGAAGTGGAGCGTGAAACTCCGTCCTTTCGCAGAAGCCGGAATCTCTATTTTGGTTTCATAAATGACCCGATTTCCGAAATGGAGTTCCGGCGTATCAAATGAGTTCGAGGGAACATTCACACCGAGCCACCGTAGCGGATAAGCGTTTTCGCCCTCGGGTTTCGGCAGTTCCGTGACGGGCACATAGGGGCGCACGTCCATATCGGGGTCGTCGAAACGCGCCACCTTCCACAATCCGTTCAGCGTGACGGAAACCCGCTTTCCGTTTGCCGAAGTCTCGGGAAGGTGATAAATTTGTGCTTCCGCTTTTTTGTCCTGTTCGCGGGTGTAGGTCTCTCCCGGTTTCAGTAAACCTTCCGGCACAAACGCTCCCTTCACCAGCGTGATTGCATCGAGAGCGATTAAAAGCCGATCCCCGTTCGCCTCTTTGTAGCGAAATTCCAGCGTGGTTTTCCCTGATGCAAGCGGGTTTTTTCCGAGTTTAAGCCAGGCGACTTCCACCCAGGTTGCAAGGCGCATCAAATTTGTCGTATGTGTTTCCGGGGTGACTTTCTGCCATGCTCCCGTGCCTAGCCGCCACTCGAAAGGCGCACGAGATTTCTCAAACCCTATCCGCACCCAGACTTCATAATCCCCTGCTTCTTTCACATCAAGATTGTAAGTGAGGACGCCGCCTTCAGTCGGCAGGGCTTTCAGAACATTTTCTTTTCCGTCCACTGACTTCTGGAGCCACAGCCCACCGGAAAGTACACTTTTTTCCCCGAAACCGGTTTTCTGAAACTCGAAATTGGCGGCATCCGGCTTTTCCCCCTCAATCCACAGCGAAGTCGGCGGGGCGGCATAAGCCGCCCGCATAAAAGTACCAAAATAACAGAAGAGAAAAGTGAACAAGAGTACGGGGAAAGCACGTCTGTGAAAGGACATCGAAAGAACTCCTCAACTTAAAATTTTGCTCGATTTAAGGGCAAACTACGTTGCTAAAACGTTTTAACTAAAATTGCCGGGTTCAGAAGCGAACAGCCGGGGGGTAAAATCGTAGAGAGGAATTAAGATAAGCATCGAGTTGACGGGTCGCAAAGAGGAGAACCCTCCTCAGTGTCCGGCACCCGACGCGACTCTCTCTACGGGAGCACACGAAATGAGCAACAGCAAAGTGGCTGGAGCGGTCTCAAAAGCGGGTTACTTTCAGGGACAAACAGCGTTCCTCACCTCCGCCGAAGAGACCGCTCTCACCGAAAGCGAAACAAAGGCGGATCGTAACAAGGTCATTGACGTGTTACGTGGACTCTGCATCGTCTCCATGCTGACGGGACATTTCGGCACGGAAACCTATCTTCGCTACTGGACGCATCTGCCCCGTTTTTTTGACGGAGCCGCCGGATTTGTCTTTCTTTCCGGGCTTGTTCTCGGTCTTGTCCATGCGCGTCGCATTCAGAAGCACGGAGAGTGGAACACCGCAAAACTGATCGTGAAGCGGGCGGGCTTGCTCTTTATTGCCCACATTTTTATTACGTTGGTTGCGTTCGGCATCCATGAGCGCACAGGGCGGATCGCTTCCGTTCCGAGTGTCTCCGCTCTTGGAGGTTTGAAGGAAACGCTTCTGCTCGTCTCCACGTTGCGCCTGCAACCCTTCGGTCTTGGGTTGGATATCCTCCCTCTCTACGTCGTTTTCCTGCTCTCCACGCCCGTTGCTCTCGGAATGATGCGCCGCAAAATGACGGGACCCGTTTTGCTGATCTCTTTCGCTCTTTATGCGTCGGTACAGATTCGTCCTGATTTGCTCAATCTGGTGGAGCCGCGTTCCGGTTCCGTTGCGTTTT
>JACMPS010000516.1 GCA_014377395.1 Chthonomonadaceae bacterium | reverse complement strand
AATCGTGGAGATTGGAAGTCGGGTCTGTTACGCAATGCGATCCAGTACGGCATTTACGAGCCGACGCACTTCATCATGGGGCAAAAAATGATGCGAACGATCAAGCATCTGGCGGAGCGAAACACTTCTGTGTAGAGGACGCAAAGACGGCGTAAGTCTTTTAATTGCCCGCTGAATCACAGAAGACCGAGGGGTTGATCTCTCGGAAAATCATATTCTCCGCGATTACACAAAAGAAAAACAGGTGCATCATGGTTGCGATTGCAGAAATACCCGCGTCGAAAAAGACGGTTGCGCCGGAACAGTGGCAGGGCAGAATTGCGCTCCTTGCCCTGTGTGGCATTGCTTTTTATCTGGTTCTGCGCTTTGGACTGCACCTGACTGGAACTCTCGGTGGCGTAGCGATACAGGAAATTCCGTTACTCATCGTTCTGGCAATCGGTGGTGCTCCACTTCTGTTTGTGTTGATCGTCAAGGTCTTCCACCGAGAGTTCGGTGCCGATTTGCTGGCGGGTATCTCGATTCTCACGTCGGTGGCACTACACGAGTATCTTGCCGGGGCATTAGTCGTTTTGATGCTTTCCGGGGGACAAACAATCGAAAATTACGCCCTCCGAAATGCTTCCTCGGCACTTGCGGCACTTGCAAAGCGAATGCCCACCCGCGCCCAGAGACGGGAGGGCGATCAGTTGGTGGAGGTTGCCCTTTCAGAAGTGAAGATCGGAGACATTCTGGAGGTTTTTCCTCATGAACTCTGCCCGGTAGACGGAACCGTCATCGAAGGACATGGCTCTATGGACGAGTCCTATCTGACGGGCGAACCGTACAACGTCTCCAAAGCACCGGGAACCGGGGTTCTTTCCGGCGCAATCAACGGGGATTCGATGCTTGCCATTCGTTGCGATAAACCCGCCAATGATTCGCGTTACAGTAAAATTATGCAGGTCATGCGTGACTCGGAGCAACAACGCCCTCTCCTTCGCCGCTTGGGAGATCGGTTGGGTGCATGGTACACGCCTCTCGCGGTTTTGATTGCTTTGATCGCCTGGGCAATGACCGCCGACCCGCTTCGGTTTCTTGCCGTACTGGTGGTAGCGACTCCATGTCCCCTGCTGATTGCTATTCCTGTGGCGATTATCGGTTCTATTTCTGTGGCGGCGGCACGGGGAATCATTATCAAGGACCCCTCGGTTCTGGAGAATATCAGTACGTGCCGGGTTGCTCTTTTCGACAAAACGGGGACGCTGACTTACGGAAAACCCAAACTGACCGAAATTTTGTTTGCAAAAGAATTCACCGAGAAGGAAATTCTAACCCTTGTCGCAAGCCTCGAACGCTACTCTAAGCACCCGCTTTCGGGGGCAATTACTGAGGCGGCAGATCAAGCGGACATCACCTTACAGGACGCCGCAGAAGTGCGGGAACTACCGGGCGACGGACTTCATGCAACCATTCAGGGACATCGTGTTCATGTGACGGGGCGCGGGCAAATAGCAAAAATCTACCCGCAATTGGTGGCTTCACTCCCTGCCGCCGCTTCTGGAATGGAGTGTATCGTTTTGGTTGACGATCATTATGCGGCGACTTTCCAGTTTCGAGACGAGCCTCGTCCCGAAGGAGCGAGATTTATTCGCCACCTCGCTCCGAAACACGGGATTCGACGTGTGATGCTGGTTTCAGGAGATCGTGAAGGAGAAGTCGCCTACCTCGCCAAACGTGTCGGAATCACCGAAGTGTTTTCAAGCCAGAGTCCCGAACAAAAACTCGCACTCGTTCGCGCCGAGACACTCAAAGCACCGACCCTGTTTCTGGGAGACGGGATCAACGACGCACCTGCTCTGACTGCCGCCACCGTCGGGATTGCTTTCGGAAACAATAGCGAGATCACCGGGGAAGCGGCGGACGCCGTGATTCTGGACAGTTCGCTGGAGAAAGTAGATGTCTTGCTCCACATCAGTTATCGGATGCGTCTCATCGCCCTCCAGAGTGCTATTGGAGGAATGATCTTAAGCGTGGTCGGAATGGGACTTGCCGCCACGGGTCATCTGACGCCGGTAGCTGGGGCAATGAGTCAAGAAATTATTGATGTCCTTGCTGTGCTAAATGCTTTACGTGCCGCGTTCCCCCCGAAGGTTCTATCAGATTACTAACGCGATTTTGCCGTCAACCTCGGCAAGCCGCACAAGAAAAGCATCACTTCGTGACGATGACGAAATCCGCAATCTCTCCCGGTGTGCCTTCGGGCAACGCCGGGAAATTTTTCGACTCGCGAATCGTCACGATCTTGACGCGCAGAGATTTATCGCGGCGGCGCAACCTATCTGCAACTCCGTACCCGAAATCGGAGTGCATTCCGCCGTTGATGTGAAGTACGGTTTTTGCTCCCGCTTTCCGCGCTTTGAGAATGGAGTCCGCCATTGTCGAGTCCCAGAGGGCTTGCGCCTGTTTCAGATTTTGCACCGAGGGCATATTCGGGTTTGTGGGCGGGGCGGGAGAGGGCGTAACGGGAGGCGTGGGTGTCGTGGTGGAATTTGCGGCTTTCTCGCCCTCTTTTTTGACTTCCTCGTCGTGCGCTCCAAACACCTCATCCAGACTTTTTTCGTACCCTACAGGCAATTTCATATCATAAGGCAAAGGAGCCAGATTCCTTTTCGCTTCTTTCGGGAGAGCGGAGAGAGCGTCTTTTCCCTTTCGGCTCACGATTGAAACGTAGCGGCGCGGCGCATTGGAAGCAACGACAGGCACGGAATTTTCCCGACAAAATTCGATCAGGGGGCGATAATCTTCCTTGTAGTTGGGCCAGGGGCGTGATGCCTGAGTGAACGCGCTCTCCGTGATGAATCCCTTTAAGTATTCGTCCAGCACACCCTGCACATCTCGCTCGAACATTTCCAGTGCGAACGTGAGTTGAGGCTGTTGTAAGGAGACGCCCCTGAGCAGTTCCAACTCCATTTTATGCCCGTTTTTGTGATCGTGGTTTTCGCCGATTAGCACAACGTCCGCCCCGGAAAGTTCTTTGAGCGTTGCCTGGAGGGAAGTCTGTTGCCCTTTGAGATAGACGACGAAATCTTTTCCTTCTTCCAGAGCGGGAGAAGGCAGTTCAGTGGGGAGCGTAAGCAGACTCAGTGTCGAGGTAGCCAGCAAAGACAGCACAAAATAAATTCCGATCATAGTTTTTCCTTGTTCAATCGTAAACGTCGAGAATGTGTTGGAAGAAGTTTAGGGCGAAGCATTGACCTCACCGAGAACAGCAACGGCAAAGTCGCTAAAAGCGGACTTACTCCGCCACATTCGCGAGAGATTGTGACATAGAGAGGATTTTATCCTATTCAGGGCGAAACCTATGCTATCCTGAGAATAATTCTGTGCAAAAGCCGTATCTGAAAGAACTAAACGGAAAACGGCTTCTTTGTAGCGACTGACCTGTTTTACGAAATTTCCTTATTGCAACAGGAGATTTTGCAGGGTGCCAGCCTTTTTTGATACGAATAAGGAATGTAAAATGTCTGATTCACCGAAGCCTTCCTCCTCAATGAAGCGTTTTCTGTCACGTTCCGAAGTCTTGACGTTGGGAGGCATGGTGATTGTCATCTTCAGCCTTTTCTTGACCTGGCAGGAGATTTCGCTGAAAGAGGTTACACCGCTGGCGTCAATGGCAACCTATCTTTCCTCCTCTTCCGTTACACGAAGTGGGTTTAGTCTACCGGTGCGGTTCCCTTTAATTATTTTTGCCGTGCTTGCAGGTTGTACTCTGCTGTTCATATCAACGCCGAAAAACCGGGTTGCACTTTTCGTATTCGAGGTGATTTGTGGGCTTGGCTGTCTGTTGATTTCCCTGCGCTACATCGCGCCTCTGCCCGGTGTAGTCTTAGGAGTAGTCGGCAGTGCGCTTTTGCTGTTTGCGGCGTCCGACCGATTTACGGAAAATAACCCTGGCACTGAAATCAAGACTTAAATTGAAATAGAACGAAAACGAATCGAGAACAAAAAATGATAAACCAAAAACTAATTTCCCTTTCCGCACTGACTTT
>JACMPS010000515.1 GCA_014377395.1 Chthonomonadaceae bacterium | reverse complement strand
TAAAGACTTGAACATCAACGACATTGCCCGCATCCGAATTCGCACGACGCAACCGCTTGTCTTCGATCCCTACAGTCGCAATCGCACCACGGGAAGCCTGATCTTGATTGACGAGGCAACAAACACAACGGTAGGTGCGGGTATGATCCTCCAGACTCCGCCTCTGCCGCTTATGGCTCAGACGGAACTCTCGGAGAAGGATTACGCGATTTAGAGAGTGTTGAAGAGAGAATTCAGGAATTCATTCGGGGCGAATTAGGTCAAGAGAGTCCGGGGAATAAATTCCCCGGCTACTGAGGCACTCCAATTACAAACTCCTGCTCAATGGTTCGCAGGATTTCCACCTGCGTGGACTCAAGGCAAAAGCAACGGCGATGACGAAACGAACACCAATCAAACTACCTATGACTTTCCGGCTTTTTAGCATTGGGAAAAGCCGACAACTTTACATCACCCTTCAGCCACGCACTGAATGGCATTTTTATCGCGCCTATAGCTATCCACAAGGGAAAAATTTTATCACGGGAGGACAATTTTGGATTCTGAAGTATGCTCTCGTTCATCGGGATGGAGTCGTCTTACGGCAAAGGCAAAATGAAATTTGGCAAGAGCATCTGGTTGCTTCCTATCCCACCACGCTTTTACGCCCTGCGTTTCCTCCCTGCCTATCTCTGTCGCAAGAATAAATTCCGCGATAATAGTCTAACTCTGTAGAACGCATGAGTTTTTGGAGCGTTTGCCGCAGGAATAAATTCCGCGCTCGGAGGCGTGCCGCCCCTGAATTGGATAAAACGTGGACACAACACTTGTCAAATTGCGCCTTTAACAGAGATCGTTCAACTATATTTTTATGTTCCTTGCGTCTTTGTATGAGATAATTTTTCCTCTCAACACTCGATACTTAACTATGACACTTTGTCTCTCTACCTCAACAATGCGATAATTGCTTTTGCGAGTGTTCCGGCATCATGGCGCACGAAGTCGCTCTGGTTGATGAAGTTGCCTCCAATGGGGCGATACCCTTCCGCTTTCAGCCTGTCCGTGTCCGCCATCACCGGAACCGCTCCCGTCTTTTTGTACTTTTCCACCAATTCCTGTGCGGGCATTTCCTGATTGACCAGCACATAATCGAAAAAACGCCGCCCTGCATGAGCCTCAATTGCCTTGACATGATCGTAAGCGGTGAACTGATCGGTCTCGCCGGGTTGGGTCATTACGTTGCAAACATAGACTTTTTTCGCTCGTGAACGCCGGATCGCTTCGGGAATTTCCCTGATCAGCACATTCGGCACGATACTGGTAAAAACGGAACCGGGACCCAGCACGATTACGTCGGCTTGCTCAATCGCTTCAATCACTTCGTCGGCAGGACAGGCGGTATTCGGGACAAGGTGAATCCGCTTGATTTTAAGAGGAGAAGAGGCAATCGCACTCTCTCCCTCCACCATACTGCCGTCTTCCATTTCGCCGCGTAGCCGTACATGAGTCACCGTTGAAGGCAATACGCGCCCCCGGATGTTTAAGACCCGGCTTGTCTCGCGCACTGCCGCCTCGAAATCTCCGCCCTTGATCGCGCACATCGCCGCAATCAGCAGGTTTCCGAAAGAATGATCACGCAATCCCTCCCCGAAGCCCGCACCCGGCTCCGGTTTGTTCAGTTCCGAAGGGTTGACGCTGTTGCGAAAGCGGTACTGAAAAAGTTCCGTCATTTCGGTTTCGGCGTCGGCAAGGGCGACAAGGCAGTTCCGAATGTCGCCGGGAGGCAGAATACCGAGTTGCTTCATGAGTTTGCCGCTGGAACCGCCGTCATCGGCAACCGTGACAATCGCCGTGATATTGTCGGAGTATTGCTTCAGTCCTCTGAGCATCGTAGAAAGCCCGGTTCCACCTCCGATCACGACGATTTTGCGCCCTTTTTGCAGTTTGCGCCGCTCATAGAGAATTTCGCCGAGGTGCAGGGGAGACGCGGTCGGGTCTACGGCTCGCACGAGTGCCGTCAAAAACTTAGAGAACGATCCGAGGAAAAGCAGTCCGCCGCCCACCGTGAGAATCGTCGCCAGGACAAGCGGTTTCAATCCGAGGTGAACGTGTCTCATCACCCAGTCGGCGGCACGAAGCGTGATCGGGTTGAGGTCTTTCATTGCCTGAGTTCTGATGCCCAACCCCAGCAGAAACAGCAAGGCTCCAATAATGCTCAATGCCATCCAACGCTTGATTTTCAAGCCGGGATAAAGCCATTTCAGGGTGGATTTAAGGTGCCTCATCGGTCAAGACCCTGCGCGGTTGAGGTTGTCATCATGGGGACTTCTTCGCGCATATCCCGGTGTCGTACCACCACGCGCCAGCCCTCTCCCCGCAACTGTGACGCCATATCTTCCGACAATGCTACCGAACGATGTTGTCCGCCGGTGCAACCAATCGCAATATTGAGGTAAGCCTTGCCTTCACGATCATATTCCGGCAGGGCAAATGTCACCAGATCGAGCATTTTTCGCGCGAATTCATCGGTGCGGGGGTCGCTGTGAACAAACGCCCAGACTTTCGGGTTGCGTCCACTGAGCGGTTTGAGTTCAGGAACATAATGCGGATTCACGAGAAAGCGCACATCGAAAACAAGGTCGGCGTCCATTGGCAAGCCGTGCTTAAAGCCGAAGGAGATCACCGTGATCAGCAAGCCGGGGCGTGAGTCGCTTGCGTAGGTGTCGTGAATGGCGTCTCGAAGTTGGGTGGCGGTGAGGGTGGAGGTGTCGAGAATGCGGTCTGCGATGTCACGGGCGGGTTGAAGGAGATCGCGCTCCCGTTCAATGGCATCGAGAATTCCGCCGCTAATCCCTGTGTCTTTTTCGGAGAGAAGCGGGTGGGGGCGGCGCGTTTCTTTGTAGCGATGCAACAGGGCTTCGTCGGAGGCATCGAGATAAAGGGTTTCGGCGGGGTGTCCTTCGCTCCGCAGTTGTGCGAGAACAGACGGCAACTCCGAGAAGTTCTCCCCGATGCGCGTGTCCACGACAACGGCGACTCGTTCTCGCTTTTCCTCCTGACAGAGTGTGAGTAAGCCGGGAAGAAGACGTGGCGGGAGGTTGTCGGAAGCGAAGTAACCCGCGTCCTCGAAACTGTGTAGCGCGTGAGTTTTTCCAGCTCCCGAAGGACCCGTAATGATGACAAATCGCAAAAGAACTCCTTCCCTCCTCTAGTTTTTCAGAGGGTTGCCCGGTTTTTCCAAGATGCTTTCTTTTGTATCCAACGGCGATAGGTACGCCGATTAGAAGACAATTTCATTCAGGCAATTACGAAATCAACTCTTATTTTGTCAGGTGGTCGTAGTCAGCATGAGTTCCAATCCAGTACTACACAACCTCATCGCCATCAACAACCCCGACTGCCCGATAGTGTATTCCTACCCGTGCCGAATAGATTGGTTCACTTGCGTGAATTTGTCGAAATCTTAGACCGGGATGCTGAGGATTTTCCTGAAATCGCCCATAAGCCATCTTTGCTTGACGCTGAACCGTAGACGGTAACTCTGTGAACCTTCGCCGGAAATCAGCCGTCGTCCGCGACTTCATAATGCGTCCGGGTCGAGCGGTAATGTTTTTCCGGCACGATGTTCGATCAGTGCTTTTTGGGCAAGGTGAGAAAGTGTGTTCTGAGACGCCGCGAATTTTTGGCTCCAGACTTCCTCATCCTCCAGTGCGTCCAAGATAAGGGCGGCAACACTGTCTTGCTCTTCTTCCGGCAACTGGCTGATACGATGATAGGCTTTTTCCATCAATTGTGTCATGTCTGATTCCCTCCCCTGAAATTATATCACACTTGCCCCGATACTTTCCGGCGCAAACAAAAAGCGGAGCGCGATTGACTGCACTCCGCTCAATTCTCGTAGAGGACAAGGAAAATTTAGACCTACACAGCAGAGGCAAAACGCACTGCTTTCGTCAACACAAAAACATTTGTACCGTTCAATGATTTGCAGAATTTCATGGCATGGGGGGAAAAGCCAGGACTTCAGAGAGAAGCAGGTTATTTCCCGAACAATTTCCAACGTCCCGGCTTTGCCTCCTCAGAGATACCGGAGACGGAAGGGGAGGTTTCGGCAGAAGCCGCAACCGTTTCATTTTTGTCGTTCGTGAGAAGGTCACGCACATGGATCACGAAAAC
>JACMPS010000047.1 GCA_014377395.1 Chthonomonadaceae bacterium | reverse complement strand
TATTGCTGTTTCGGAGTTGAAAAATACGTTTTCGTGCTAACTTCTGAAAAAACTCTTTCTGCGTTTTCACCGCTTCACTTTGCTTCAATTGACTCCTCGGCGGGTCAGAATCCGATACTTTGTAGAGCCTGCGAACTTCTTGCAAAAGGTCATCCCATGCCTTAGATCGGGTTAATTGGACTTCAGTATTTTCAGTGCCGGGTCTGTGTACAATAAACTCCAAGTCGCCGAGACGATATTCAATTTTGAAGTCCGTGTTTCCCCAATTCTTAGACGGGAAACGGTTGTAGAAATCCGTCGTATGTAGTTTATCAATTGCCGCATCGGTGCTGTTCCGAAACATTAATTGCGGCATTTGCCTTACAAACTGTCGAAAGTAGTAGATCAGTTTTGCACAGACGCTCTTCCCGGAGGCTTGCGGACCGATAAAAACGTTCATGCGGGAGAGT
Organism: Chthonomonadaceae bacterium; assembly: GCA_014377395.1. GTDB lineage: Bacteria > Armatimonadota > Chthonomonadetes > Chthonomonadales > Chthonomonadaceae > JACMPS01. The sequence goes on along the minus strand of JACMPS010000047.1, from coordinate 3,772 downwards.
TCGATTGTAGCGTCCGTGATCCCCCCGAAGTTCTGGACTCGCAGGGTTTCTTTCGGTGCGGGGCTATGGATGTCGGAAAGGCTCATGGCGTGTCTCCACTCTCAGGGTCAGGCTAAATCGGGATTGTAGACGCAAGTATACCTCACACAGTTTCAGTCGGAGCGAAACTGTGAAGGGCTGTCCTCCCCCACAATAACACGCCCCAAAGCCATTGCCTGCACCATCTCCGCTCCCGCTTCTAAGAGCATTGCCCGACACGCCTTTAAGGACGCTCCACTTTTGGCGATGTCATCGAGTAACAGCACCCGCTTGCCCTCAATCAGAGACGGGTAGTCAACCCGGATTGTCTTGCGGTGCAGTTCCTCCGTATTGGCTCCCCCGAACGTGATTCGCTGAATCGTCGTGTGGCGGATCAGGCAAGAAGTTGCATCTACACGCCCGTTATCCGCAAGTTGTCGGGCGAGCGTTCGCAGGGGCCAGAACGCCTTGTAACTCCTATGGGGCGGCACCACAGAAATTGCAACTCCCGACAAAATCACCGGGTCCAAAATCTCGAAAAAGCGTTTGATCGCCCATTGACGCTCGTTGTTAAGGGCGTTGATAAGTTCTGTCCAACCTAGATTTTGTTTCATCGCACCCGTCTCACGACTTGAGGAGGTACCGTATTCCGCTTTCGTCTCCTGTAGCGCAAGGCGAGCGGTTCCGGCGCGTTCCTTCGGATAAAAGTGTCCCGGCGTGACAATGCGTTCAGGACGATTGTACTGTGACCAGACCGACGTAAACACCCCTTCTGAAAAATCCTCTAACTCTGACATTCTTTGCTTTATTTCCCTGTTTTCGAGGCAATTCACAAAATCAGACCCCGTAATTTTACCACCCATTTTGCAAGACAAAGAGGAACAGAGACTCACAGCGAAGGAATTGACCCACTAACATGGATTAAAGTGAAAGAAAGTGGAAAACACTCAGTCTGTATTTCTTTATGCCTTTGCGTCTTCGCGTGAGATAAAATTCGCATTGACTCTGCTCTTTTCCCTTCACGCCCTCTCCTCAAAACGGGTACACTATCGGAAAGCAAAGCCGCTAACGAAGGAAAAGCCCATCGAAAAGACCGAACTGGCAAGCAACACTGACACAAGCAGGATACGATATTGACGTTTATTGATAATGCACACCAAATACTGGCGCAAGTCGGTATTCACTCTCCCGGCGACGTTTACGCGGACAGTGCTACTGCCGACTTGATCGAAGCCGCCCTTAAAAATCGAGAGGGACACTTAGCGGAAAACGGAGCCCTTGTCGTCGAAACCGGAAAATTCACCGGGCGATCTCCCAAAGACAAATTTTTTGTGGTGGAACCCGACAGTGAAGACGAACTCTGGTGGGGAACCGTCAATCAGAAAATGACGGAAGCCGCCTTTGAGCGACTTCATCAGCGCATGACGCAGTTTCTCACCTCGCGCCGATTGTACGTCGAAAATATGTATGGCGGAGCCGACTCGCGCTATCGGTTGCCTGTTCGCGTGATCACTCAGTATGCGTGGCACGCGCTTTTTGCGAAAACCTTATTGGTACGCCCTGATCTCTACGCGGAGACGCCCGACTTCAATGAGGACGAGGTTTTTACGGTCATTGATTGCCCCGGCGTCCGTGCTATTCCCGAAGAGGGAGGCGCGAAATCCGAAACGTTTATCGCCATTCACCTTAAAAAGCGGCTTGTGCTGATCGGTGGCACTGAATACGCAGGCGAAATCAAAAAGAGTGTTTTCACCCTGCTGAACTATTTATTGCCAAAGCGCGGCTTTTTCCCGATGCACTGTTCCGCTAATGTCGGACGCGAAAAAGGCGACACCGCCCTTTTCTTCGGGCTGTCCGGCACAGGCAAAACTACCCTTTCCGCCGATCCCGCCCGTGACCTGATCGGGGACGACGAGCATGGCTGGAGCGATGACGGCGTGTTCAATTTCGAGGGCGGTTGCTACGCAAAGTGTATCCGGCTGAGCCAGGAAAACGAGCCGCAAATCTGGAACGCGATCCGGTTTGGAGCGGTTCTTGAAAACGTGGTCATGGACGAAGACACCCGACAACTTTACTACGATATGGCGGACCTCACGGAAAATACTCGCGCCGCCTACCCCGTAGACTATATTCCCGGTGCGGTCATTCCCGGCGTCGGGGGGCATCCCGAAAATGTCTTTTTTCTGACGGCGGATGCGTTCGGTGTTCTCCCTCCGATTTCACGCTTGACCTCTGCACAGGCGCGATTTCATTTTCTGTCCGGCTACACCGCGAAAGTCGCCGGAACCGAGCGTGGCATGGGCAACACGCCGGAAGCCACCTTCAGCGCTTGTTTCGGGCAACCTTTCCTGCCGCTTCACCCTACCGTCTATGCCAAACTTCTGGGAGAACGATTGACGGAGCATAATGCCCCTTGCTGGCTGATCAACACGGGTTGGAGCGGCGGCGGCTTCGATGAGGGACACCGAATCAGCATCAAGCACACCCGTGCCCTTCTCAATGCGGCGTTGAGCGGTGCGCTCTCCGACGACAAAGTCGAGTATCGCACCGACCCAATTTTCGGACTGCACACGCCTGTCGAGGTTCCCGGCGTCCCGAAATCCATTCTCAATCCTCGCGATACGTGGGGCGACCCTGCCGCTTACGACAAAGCGGCAGAGAACCTCGCCCGCCTTTTCGTTGAAAATTTCGAGAAGTACAAAGATGAGGCAAGCGAAGAAGTCATCGCCGCAAGACCGGGAGGGTAGGGAGTAGGGATTAGGAAAATGCAAAGGCGAGAGTGTTAAGTGTTGAGAAGGAAATAGTGGAGTGAATTTGTATTAACCCCACTCTCCCGGCTTTCGGGGGAGGGGGTGGGGGCGAGTTTAACACTTTCCTCTATCCTTCTCTCTTCCATATTTTTTTCCTCTGCATTTTAATCTGTGTTATTCGGTGTTAATCTGTGGACAAATTATCCTCGTAGTTCGTAAAAAACCTTATGTGGAAAACAGTAGGAGTCTCCGTAAAGGGGACGGGACATATCAGGGCGGGGTTGCCGTGTCAGGACGCGCACCAGGTCAGCGTGTTGCCGGGTGAGCGACTTGTGGCGGCGGTAGGAGACGGGGCAGGGTCGGCGTCACGCTCGGAAGAAGGCGCGATGCTGGCGGTGAGTGCCGCGCATATCTGGCTTAATTCCCTCCCGAAAAACTTGAGCGAGATGAGTGAGGAAAAGTTGCGGGAGACGCTGACGGCTCCGCTCAATCATGCCCTCGGTGCGCTGGAGAGACAGGCGGAGGCGGAAGAACTGCCCCTGCGTGAGTTTGCGACGACGCTCCTTATCGCCTTTGCAACCCCTGATTATGTGGCGGCGGCACAAATTGGAGACGGCGCGATTGTTCTCCGGGACGCGAATGGCGACCTCCACGCCCTGACGACTCCGCAAAACGGCGAACACGCCAACGAGACGACATTTCTGGTGTCAGCGGGGGCATTGGAGACGGCGCAGGTCTATCTGTGGCGCGGCGAAGTCACACACCTCGCACTTTTCACCGACGGCTTACAACACCTTGCGCTGAAACTTCCCGAAGCAATCCCTCATGCTCCCTTTTTTACGCCGCTTCTTCAATTCGTCTCCAAAGCCGACGAAATCGGAGAAGTTGAGGCACAGTCCCAACTTGAAAACTTTCTTCGCTCTCCTCGCATTACTGACCGCACTGACGACGATTTAACGCTCGTGCTGGCTTCCCTCACTCGCTGACGCCCTTTTTGCTCTCTT
>JACMPS010000514.1 GCA_014377395.1 Chthonomonadaceae bacterium | reverse complement strand
GCCGACCCCGAAGGCAACCTTCGCATCAACCCGACAGGCAATCCCGGCATGGCAACCGGTGGAAGCGGCGACACCCTCACCGGAATTTTAGGAGGGCTGTTCGCGCAATATGAGGTCAAGCGTTCTCAAGCTGACGACGCTAACCACTCTGGAAGTGCATTGGATTGGATTGCCCTTGGTGTCTGGATACACGGGCGAGCCGGAGACATCGCCGCAAATAATTTGGGAGAAGCGAGCCTTGTGGCGGGAGACATTACCGCGTATTTACCGAGAGCAATGGGAGAGTTATCCACAAATTAACACAGAATAAAATGCGAAATGCAGACAAAATGCAGATAGGTTAAGGCAAGGATACGGAAATTATTGCTACGTTGAATGCGATTTGATTTGTGGAAACGAACGAAAATGGAGTGGTCAATGAGTAGTCTAGCACGGCGTGGGAAGTCAATTGGAGTTCTGGTCGGGTGCCTGAGTTTGTGGAGCGGAGTCGTAACGCTGGCAGGAGCACAAACGCCGCCTCCCGCCTCCCCGAAAACGGCGGAGACACCGAAAACAACCGTCGCGGCTCCGGCGAAACCGGGTGCCGTAATGCAACTGAAAATGGAACTAACGGGCGAGTTTGCCTATCGCCTCCTCCTGCCCAACGCGAAAGAACTACCCGCCCCAACTCCGCTTCCCGCCTCGACAGGCGGCATGATTGCACTCCCGATTTCCGCTGATGCCTCCTCTCCTACGGTAAAGGGAGCCACGCTTGAAATTTTCGATAACGCACGAGGCAATCTTGCCCGCCTGCCTGTCAAAACCGACACCGTTACCTCTGTCGGCGAGTCCGCGTTTCGGTTTGTGCAGGTGGTTTATGTTCCGATTCAGGCGAAGGGCGGAAAGCCCGTCACCGATGCTCAGGTAACGCTCCTCTCGAAAACCTATCCGCGTAAGGTCTGGTTGCTCAAGCCCGCCGATAACGGAGTCGCTCGTTTCGACAATGTGCCGCTCGATGAACCCGTAACGATTGGTGTTTCCTACGCCGCCAACCCTCCGAAAAGCGTGATGGAAACCCTCTCGAAAGCACACCCCGCCGAGGGAATCCGTCGTGAACCCATTTTGCTGGAATGGGCGGATGTGAAAACCTCTAATGTCGCGCCTGTTGCCTCTCCCGGAGTGCCCCCGGTTGCGGGAACCCCTGTGACGCCGGGAACGACCTCCGCCCCTGCGCTGGCTCCTGGCACTCCCTCTCCCGAATTGCCCTCTTCCAATCCGTTCAGTGGCATTCTCAGTTCGATTATCGGGCTGGCTTTTGTCGGGGGGATCGGCTATGGTCTGTTCCGTGCCTACGAGAGCGGAAAACTGAGCGGTGTGTTCAACAAACTCGGAATCAATGTGGCACCGCCGGGAACAGGGGGCGATCCTGCCGTCAGTCCCTTTGCAAAGCCGGAACGCGCCCCTATTACCCCGATCACGGACGGAACTGCCGACCCACTCGTGGGGGGCATGAGCGCAGGAATGGGACAGGGCGGAGGTGGCTCGGTCTCTTATTCCGCTCCGACAAATGGGGCGCGACTTGTGGCTTCCGCAGGGCTTTATTCGGGCAGTGTTTTCCCGCTTGACGGTGTGAGCCTCGACATCGGACGCGACCCCGGCAATCCGATTGCCCTTCCCAATGATACGAACGTCTCCCGCCGCCACGCTACCCTGCGAAACGAAGGCGGACAGTTCGTCATCACCGACAACGACTCCTCCAACGGAACCTTTGTCAACGGGGTACGTATCGCTTCACAGACACCAACCCCGCTCCGCTCCGGCGACGAGGCAACGATTGGCGGCACAAGATTTAGATTTGAGGGATAAGAAAAGTATTGAGTACAATGCAAGTGTTAAGTATCAAGTGTTGAGTTGAAAAGTAGGGTTGGTACGTTTGCCGTAGCATACTTGTCGCAGGAATAAATTCTACGCCCCGTTCCACCCTGGATTGGACAAAACTCGGACACAATACTCTTTAGATTTCGCCCTGAGCAAATACCTTTTCAATACCTTCTGTAAGATATAATTGTTAGGTGCAAATAGAAAGATAGTGTTCAACTCAATGCTCAACACTTAACACTTTTTCTCCGAGGACTATCCAAAGTTGCGATCCAGAATACTTATCGGTCTTTTGCTGGGGGCGGTCGGCGGTTTGATCGGCTGGCTTCTCCAGGAAAACTTAATTCATTATCAGTCAACGGTGGTGCGGGATGTTCTCACCGGCAACTGTATTCCTGTGCCTCAGACGATGACACAAACTCGTACTTTCGTCTTTTGCGTGGGCGGATTTATTGGTCTATTTCTAGGTTTGATTGATGGGATCGTGGAGGGAAACGGGCGCAAACTCGGTCAGGGATTGGTGCTGGGAGCGTTTGCGGGAATCGTCTTGGGCTTTATCGGTTATCAGATCGGGCAGGTCGTCTATGCGTTCGTCGCGGACACTTCCGGCGGTGACAGCGGCGTCTTTTCGTTCACACGCCAGGTAGTTGCTCGTTCGCTTGGATGGGCTTTTATGGGACTCGGTTTGGGGATCGGAGCGGGTATTTCGACGCGCTCCCCTCGCAGAATTCTTAATGGAGCGATTGGCGGATTTATCGGGGGGCTTGCCGGGGGATTTGTGTTCGACATGGTTGCAAAAACAGCCCTTCCACTCAGTGCGGTTGCAGGGGCTTCCGGTTGCCAGGAGGTCGGCGGTGCAAGCCGTGCGATTGGAATTCCTGCGATTGGCGCACTCACCGGATTTTTCATCGGGCTGGTGGATGAGTTGCTTAAACAAGCGTGGGTGCGGGTGCTTTCCGGGCGCAATGAGGGCAAAGACTTTATCCTCTCGAAAGCGATGAACCTGCTTGGTCGTGATGAACGTTGTGACGTGCCGCTTTTCGGGGATACTTCAATTGGAGCGCAACACGCCGCCATTCGTGCTGATGGAAACCGTCATGTCCTGATTGATGCCGGAACTCCGTCCGGTACAATTGTCAACGGGCAAAAGGTAGACCCCAGTGCGGAACTGCTTTTGCGCGACGGCGACATGATTCAGATTGGAAGTCAGCGCATTTTGTTTCGCGAAAAGGCGACGCAATCACGAGTTGCTTCTTCTCCCGTTGACGCACCGAGAGCGAAACCTGCGGTTGGAAGCGGCGTTTCCGTTCCCGCGCACGTCTGTCCTTATTGTGGTGCGCCTAAAAAAGCGGACGGTTCTTGCCTCTGCACACTGGACGCAGGGGGAGCGGTGCAGGGCGGCTTTGCTTCTCCACCCGCCTACGATCCCATGACGAATTACGGGGGGCAACCGCCACAAACTGCGCCGTCTTCACCGATAATGGGTGTTCAGAGTGCTCTGCCTTCTCGAATTGTTGGCACGGAGGGGGCGTACTACGGGCAAGTGTTCCCGCTAAACCCGAACGCTCCCGAACTGTCTGTGGGACGTGAACCGGGGCGCGACATTCTGCTTTCCGCCGAAGTCACGGTTTCTCGGAATCATGCCCGCCTTGCGATAGAAAACGGAATGCTCGTCGTTTATGATCTCGCTTCCGCAAACGGAACCTTTGTAAATGGGATTCGCATTTCTGCTCAACCCGTTTCGGTAGGAGACACAGTGCAATTCGGTGCGAGTAAGTTCCGGTTGGAGTGAAAGTGGAAAGAGAATGAGTGATGAAACTGACTTTAGAGATTACGAAAGAGATGGGCTTACAGATAGAAAAAATGGCTCGTGAAAAAGGACTTGAGCCTTCTCTTTTTGTGATCGAAGTGCTAAAACAGTCTTTGGACGGAACCACTCAAGACCAGATGGCGATAAAAAACAAAGTCGTTCCACAAAAACCTCTTTCAGAGGTGATGCGGCATTGGGGAGATGACCCCGCCCGATTGAACTTACCCATTCTTTCAGAGGAAGCCCTGTCCCGCGAAGTGATGTACGCTGAGACAAAATGCAAGTCAGATTCCAACTCTGAAAAATCTATTATGGAGAAATTACTGGACCTCTCCTACGATGGAGGCCCCCCAGACCTATCAGAAAACCACGATGATTATGTTTTCGGCAAAGAGCCAGGAGACGCCGTTTC
>JACMPS010000513.1 GCA_014377395.1 Chthonomonadaceae bacterium | reverse complement strand
CGCGAAAGAGCGTTGGCACTTCTGGTGGAGATCAACGACGCGACCCGCGAAATGCAGAACGCCGAAGCGACTATGGAAATGGTTGTAATCAAACTCGGCGAATTTCTCGGTGTCTCCTGTTGTGCGTATGCTTCTGTCGCGGAGGACGGAGACCACTTTACTGTTTTAAGGGATTATACAAACGGTTGCCTGAGCAGTACGGGGGATTACGAACTCAAAGCTTTTGGGTCACGCGCTGTCTGTGATCTCAAGGCGGGAAAGACGCTGATCATCCGGGATCGAGAAAAAGAGGCTACCCCGGAAGACAACCTTTCCGCCTTTGCATCCTTACAAATAAAAGCAATTATCGGTATGCCGCTCGTCAAAGATGGCAAACTCGTGGCAATGATGGCAGTCTATCAAACTGAGCCTCGCCACTGGACTTCCGAAGAAATTTCACTTGTGGAAATGGTGGCAGAGCGTTCCTGGGCGATCATCGAGCGTGTGCGTACCGATCAAAAACTGTACGAACGGGCAAGAGAAGTCGAAATGCTGAATGCTCGGCTGATTCGTATGATTAGAGAAGCTCAGCACCGTGTGAAAAATAATCTGCAGACTACGTTTGCTCTGATTGAAAAGCAAACTGCGAAATACCAAAAAGCAAATTCGGTTCCCATGGAAGAATTTGTGCGCCTGAAATCTCTTGTGAAGCACCTCGCGGATGTGCATGACTTGCTCGCTCAAAGTACGCAGGAGGTTGAGGAGGAGCAGCGTCTCTCCTCAAAGGGGGCTCTTGAAAAACTGCTTCCCATGTTGCAACAAACGGCATCAAAACAAACGATTCACTATTCGGTGGCGGAAGCGTCTTTGACCTCGCGTCAGTCAATTGCCCTTTCCGTGATTCTCAATGAATTGGTCTCTAACGCACTCGCGTTCGGTAATTACAAAGTCGAGGTGAGGTTTACGGTGGACGGTGAAGAGGCAAGTCTTTCGATTTCCGATGACGGTCCCGGTTTCACGGAGGATTTTGACGCAGGTAAGGTGATAAAAACCGGGATCGAACTCGTGGAAAGTCTGACGAAGTTCGATTTGCGAGGAACCTCTCGCTACCATAATATGGAAAACGGAGGGGCGAAAGTGACCGTCACTTTTACACTTCCGCCCGTTCTTCCCTGAAATATGAAGAGCAAATAGATCACTCTTGTTCCTCCCCCCTTGTACAAGGGGGGAGGTTAGGAGGGGGTTGGCATTTGCTCTTTCCCGTATCGCGTCCAGCAGGACGCCTTCACCGAAGGTGCTTAACGGCGGTCTTCAGAACGTTGATCAATCGTTCAATCGTCTAAATCTATCAAACCGTTCATGAACCCCACCCCAACTCGCCCCTTGTATAAGGGGAGCATGCGCGACTCAATCTCCAGTGCAGAAGAGACGCGCCACCGTCTACGTAAATCTCAACCCCGGAGACATGACGCGAAAGATCGCTCGCCAGGAAAAGGCACGTATCGGCGACATCTACAGGCTCTCCCTGCCCGCCGTGAAGAGCGGGGTTTCCTTCCGGCAGTTCCAACTTAATCTCGATTTCCTCGGTGTCCCGCTTTTCGGTACGCTGATCAATGTTAGTGTGGATTGCTCCCGGACAAATCGCGTTAACTCGAATGTTGTCTCTCCCCAACTCCAAATCCGCCATTTTCATCAACGCAACCTGTTCCGCTTTGCTCGTACTGTAAGCACTTGCGCCTGCGGTTGAAAAAGTTCTGTTCCCGTTCACGCCACTGGTAACAAGGATACTGCCGCCCCCCGCTTTTTTTAGGTGAGGAATGGCATAGTGCATCGTCAGATAGGTTCCCTTGAGATTGATGTCAATCGTTTTGTCCCAGTCTTCGGGTTGTAGTTTTTCAAGTGGTGTCCAAACCCCGTTAATGCCCGCATTGGCAAAAACAATGTTGAGTTGACCAAAATGCTCTGCGGTGGTGTCAATCGCCTTCTAAACCGAAGCAAAGCGAAGCGCAGTTCCCTTGCCAATCCCGCTGGCTCCTCCCGTGATAAATGCCACTTTTCCGTGCAGCAATCCCATAGTGTTCCCTCCTGAACAATTTCCCCCTTCTACCGTGAGAAGGGGGAAAAGTTTCGGCGGACTAAGTTTTATCACTTGCAAGGGTGCAATGCTTTCTAGTTCGATCTATGCGCTAAATGATCCCCAGTTGTTTGCCCGCTTTGCCGAATGCAATCAGAGCATCATCAAGATCAGCCTTTGCGTGCATGGCACTCGGCATCGTGCGGACACGGGCTTTGCCTCGTGCGACAGTTGGGAAGACAATCGCGAGGGCGAGTACTCCTTCTGCGAAAAGCGCGTGCTGAAATTCCTTCGCTTTTGCCTCGTCACCAACGATCACCGGAGTGATCGGTGTTTCGGAGACGCCCGTATCGAAGCCAAGCGATTTCAGCCCCGCCTTCCAGTAAGCCGTGTTCTCCCATAAACGCTCGGTGAAAGAGGGGTCGGTGTCCATGAGATCAATGGCAGCGATGATCGCGGCGGCAACCGCCGGAGGTTGCGCCGTCGAAAACAGAAACGGGCGGGCGCGTTGAGTCAGCCAATCGATCAGCCTTGAGGAGCCGGCGATGTAGCCGCCCATGACGCCGACGGCTTTAGAAAGCGTACCGAGCTGGATATCAATTCTGTCGTGAACACCGAAATGATAGGCTGTGCCGCGTCCCCCGCCAAGCACCCCCGAACCGTGTGCATCATCCACCATTGTGGCGGCATCGTACTTTTCAGCAAGGGCAACGATCTCGCCGAGCGGAGCAATGTCTCCGTCCATCGAGAAAACGCCGTCCGTGATGATCAGCCGCTTTTTGCAGGATTGTGTCGCTTTCAGGGCGTCTTCGAGCGCGTTCATGTCGTTGTGTTTGTAAATTTTG
>JACMPS010000512.1 GCA_014377395.1 Chthonomonadaceae bacterium | reverse complement strand
TCGATCTGCGGAGCATTCGGACCGCCGCTCAACCCGGTCTTCCATTGGGCTTCCACTTCTTTTGTAAAAGAGGTTTGCAAAACGGTTCCAGCGAATTTGCTCTGTTCAGCCAGCACCTTGTCCGGCGTGATTTTCGTAACCAGCATAAAGATGCCAGAACTGTCCGGTTGCATCTGCTCTGCGAGCGAACGGATAAAGTCATCGCTGATTCCATAATCACTTGCGCTGCCAGCCAATGCTCCGGTTCCTGCCCCAATCAGTCCCCCCAAAAGCGGATTAAGGAACAGCATTCCAATCAACATTCCCCAGAAACCGCCGCTCAGCGTACCCTCCGCTGTCAGATTGACGAACTGGTGTAGCTTGACTTTTCCGTCGCCTTCTTTTACGACGTAACAGGTGTCCTCTAGATCAATCAGGTGTTCCACTTGCAGACGAGCAAGGGTTGCTGTCACTTCCGCCGCCCGGAATTTGTCCGGGTAGGTCACAACGATAAGGTCACTCATGTTTCGGCTCCTCTTATTTCTTCTTTTCCATGCCGTCCATTTTGTCGTCCATTGGCTGACCGCTCATTTTCTGCATCGCTTTCTTTCGCTCGGCAGGCGGCATCGCCATCATTTTTTCCATCATCTTCTTCATTTCGCTTTTGTCCATCGGCGACATCCCGGACATCATTTTGTCCATGTCTCCCATCATCCCCATGCCCATACCGCCCGGTTTCATCTCTTTTGCCTTCATACCGATCCTACAACACTGCCCCATTTTCTTTTTTTCAGTAGCAGAAGGCGGGGACGTTTTCTTGTCCATCTGCATCCCGCCCATGCAACACATCATTGGTTTCTGTGCCGCCCCCTTCTGAGTCGTTGCTTTTGCCGGATTAGACTTTCCGGGCATCCCTGCCATTTGACCGAGAGCGGGCATTGTTACAAGACCCATTAAAGCGAAAACCGCGAGACGCTTCTGTTGTGGTTTCATTGTTTGTTGTTCTTTCTGCCGCATTTTCAAGAGGGCGGCTCACTCCTCAGAAAAACTTATCGTTCGATTATTCTGTTCTGCCGTCTTATAGATTGGCATTGTTTGAGCCTGATCCTGCACCATATGGGGGGAAAGCGGGGACACTAGGATGATCGGTACTCCGCCTCTGCTTTTCCTCTTCCTGAGGGGACTACATATCGCCGCCCATCCCACCTGCGGACATCGGCTTGCCGCCCGGATCAGGCATTTTGGCAGGATCAGTCGGGTTGTTCATGCCGGAAGCCTTCTGCAACGCTTTCTTTCGTGCGGCACGGGGCATTGCCATTATTTTGTCCATCATCGTTTTCATTTCGCTTTTATCCATCGGCGACATCCCCGCCCCCATTTTATCCATGTCACCCATCATCCCCATGCCCATACCGCCCATCTTTCCGGTACCGGGTTTCATTCCCGAATCCGGCATTTTGTCATCGGACATCCCTCTGCGGAAAACCTTCTGGAAACGTCGGATCCCTCTTAACCAACATGGTTGAGCAGACCTTTGTAACGGACTATCTCGGCTTTTTGAGCCTTGATGATCGTGCGTGCCAGTTGCTTTAATTCTGCCTTGTCGCTTTGCTTTGGCACCAATTGGCTCATTTCGATGGCACCCTGATGATGAGACATCATCATCTCGAAAAACATCCGATCCGTCTTGATCTTCATGCCCATCATGGATTTCATATCGGACTTCATCAAATTGGCTTGCTTCTGGGAGGGCTTGACGCCGTACCACGTTTGTAGCCAGCCCGTCATCTGTTTAATCTCTTTTTTTTGGTCTGCAATCACCATGCTCGCTTCTTTTTTGGTTTCGGCGTGCTTGGCGACTTTGAGTACCTGTTGTGCCATCTCCACTGCTCCCTGATGATGAGCAATCATCTGAGACATAAAGGCGATATTGAACTTCTTACCGGAAAGCCCTTTCAGGGCTTCCATTCCACTCATGCCCATGTGCATTGAGGGCATCTTCATGCCCTTGTGCTGAGCGTGCATCCCTGCCATCGGGGAGTTCCCAGAGTGTTGCGCCTGAGCAAAAGAACTCAGAAGAATGCCCGTGAGAACAAACAAAGCGATTCGTTGTTTCATGTGTTTCCTTTCCTACATTCGGTAGTAGAATAATTGTTCTAAAATTTTATTCTATAGACAATAGAATTTATATCGGCAGTTAAAAATGTACTGCAAAAAGGTATAGACTCAGATTCTTATTCTATGGACGGTAGAAGTTTTATACGGGTTCCGTTCTTTATCATAATCTTTATTCGTCACCCAACTTGCTACCCTAGAAGTCTAATTGAGTATTAACGAATATCAACTACGGAGAGATAGTTAGATACCTCAGCGACTTGAAGCCTGGTCAACCATAACAGGGTCATTTTGCCCTCTCTGAGTGCCTGTTTTGAGATGCAGGGGGGTGGCAAGTTGAGTTTATTCTTCTTATTTTTTACCGATGGCTTTCAATTGATAGCCACCCACAGTGACAACCAAATCCCCCGACTTCACCCCAGTTTTGATCTCTGTATGCTCGTTGACGCTTTCCCCTACTGCTACTTCACGTCGCTCGTAAGCACTGCCCTCTTTGACATAGACTACTTTCATGCCTCCGTCCTCTTGAATCGCGGTATCCGGCACGATAATCGTCCTTGGACGGGCATCCGTTACCAGCAAAGTCTTCACGAACATCCCAGGGCGGAGAACGTTCCCTGCGTTCTTCACCGCAACACGCACCCGGACGGCGCGGGTTTCGGAGCTGACCGTTGCCCCGGTAAAGCTAAGCGTGCCGGTGAAGACCTTACCGGGAACCGCCTCCGTCGTAATCTGAACTGACTGACCGACGCGGATGCGAGGCAAGTCCTTCTCGAAAACGTCTCCTTCGACCCACACAACGGCAGGATTGAGGATCGTCAGTAACATTTTGTCCGGGAGAACACTTTCTCCTGGACCTGCATTTCGGGAAGTGACGACGCCTTCGGTTGGGGAAGTCAGTGTAATCACGTTGCCACTGCCGGGAACCACCCCTAAGGCTCCGAGTCGTGCCGCCGCAGAAGTGACCGCACGGTTTGCTCCGGCGAGATTGGCTTGCGCTCCTTGAGCCTCCAGTCGGGCGGTTTCCAGTGCCCCCTGTGCCTGTACAATCTCTTTGCGATTCAGCACATTGGACTTGTAAATTTTTTGCTCTCGTGAGACAGCCTGCGAAGCGAGCGTAATCCGAACCTGGGCTTGTGTCACACGCGCCGTTTGCTGTTCGACGAGGTTTTGCGCCTGAGTGACACGCGCCTTATCCTGTTCATGCTCCAGTTGGTTCGCTTCCAGTTCGGCTTTCGAGCGGATTCCGGCGTCGTATAGTTCTTGAATCCGTTCGAGTTGTTTTCCATGCGAGGCAAGATCCGCCTGAGCCTGAGCCTGTTGAGACTGTGCGGTGGCAACCTCAGCGCGAACGGTGGCGAGTTCGGAGTTTGCCGTTGCTTGCTCTTTGCGGGCTTCCTGGAGAGGTGTTTGCGAAAACGCACCCGCTGCCGCCAGTTCTCTTTGTTGCTTTAGCTGACGCTCGGCAATCCGAACGCGCTCTTGGGTGGATCTTAAAGCCGCTTGCAGACTCAGACCGCTTGACTGTGCGGCGGTGTAATTTGCCTGAGCATCAGCGACCTCGGTGGACTCAACGGTTGCTAAAATTTGCCCGGCACGCACTCTGTCTCCCACGTTTACCGTGATCAGGCGAATACGTCCCGGTACGCGACTAGCGACATTGACCACATTGGCGGGATTGGGTTGGATCGAGCCGGTCACCGAAAGCCCGGTCTCGAACGCCTGTACTTTCACGACGATGGTCTGGATACCAAGAGTTTTTTCCTGTTCCGGCGTTAACGTGAGACGGTTTGGATCAAAGGCTCTGGGCTTAAGAACTTTCAGGGTCAGGATCGTTTTGTATTTCCCTGTTGTTTCCGTCCGCTTCGCCGTTGTCAAGTCGCCAATGCCGACTTTCAGGTCCACCACGGTACTTCCTGCCGTTGCAACCGGGGCTTCGTCATTTTCCCCACCATGCGCCAGAACCCGTGTGGATACCCCGGCAAGGCTAAGGGCAACCAGTACGACGGCTAATTTAACGTGTCCGTTTTTGCGGTTCCCGGTCACACGACCGAGCGTGAACATCACCAGGAGTGCCATGACACCACCAACGATCAGTGCCGGAAGACGCCAGCCGGAGAAAAACGAGGCGGATTTCTCCGGGACGCCAGCCACCTGAATGGGAAAGTCCACCGTGAAAGGATTTCCTGTCTCCGGCTTGACGTCCCATTTCAGAGAATAGGTGCCGTTTGTATCAAAGGTTGTATGCACACCGTAAACGCCGGATTTCACCTCTGCGTGTGCATCCTGAGCAAACGCCTCTTTGCCGTCTCGCAAAAAGGTTGCCCTGACTTTTGCTTTATCGAGGGGGACTTCTCCTCCTAAAAGTGGGTCGTCCTGGCTTGTGTCAATCACCTGCAACTCAAATTGAGTTTCGGGAATCCCCGAGGTGGAAACTGCGGCAGGGGCCGCCCCATGATCTTCGTCTCCATGCGCCAGGGCGGGACGGGGCACAAATGCGAGCCATGCCAGCATCCCCATCAAAGATAGTTTCCAAAAGATCGTTTTCACGTTTGCTCTCTCCTGCCGCCTCGACCAGCCTCACTTTATTGTCTCAACTTACTTTAAGGCACCTGCCGGGTAGAGACCTTTGATCGCACCGAGAACAATGTCGAGTTTTTTGTGCAATGCCTCGACTTCCGCTCCCTTTCCGCCATCGCCCGCCTCATCCAGATCGCTCGCCAGCTTTTTGACGGTGCCGACGCCCTTTGCCAGTTTTTTCTGGTTGTCGGAGGACAGTCCTTTTGATTTAGAGGGCAACAAAGCGACCTGATCACGCACCGCAAACGCCGCCTCATGGACGGATTTCCACCTTTTTGCGTCAATGGTTTTATGGAGCAGCTTCACTTTGGCTTCAACTTTTTTCCAGACAGTGGCGGCTTCCTTGAAATTACTCATGGCTTTGACGGGTGGGGTTTTGCCCTTTTGCGCCTGTGAAGCGAGAGGAACGCTTAAAAGGGTAAGCGCAATCAGAAAGCCTCCAAAGGTTCGGATGGGGTTTTTATGGGTGGTGTTCATGGATGACTCCTCCTCGAAGTCGTTTCGTTTTGGGTTGTTTTTCGTTCTGGATTTACCAGCACTTCTGGACGATGAGAAGCGTTGCCTTGAGGTCCGTCGCGAGGGTTTGGCTTTCTTTTTCAGCCCCCTTGACAGGCTTGATATCTTTGCCGACCTTAAAGGCATCATTTGCTTTTTTGCCGACGAACTGGTTTAGAAAAATCGGCAGGTCAAGATTGTGTTTACCGGTATGTTTGTAGATTTGTACCCTGAC
>JACMPS010000046.1 GCA_014377395.1 Chthonomonadaceae bacterium | reverse complement strand
GGCGGTTGCGTGAGCGCGGGAAAGGTCGGAGGAATAAACGGCGACAATAGGCGAACCTGTCAGGCGGCTTGCTATTTGCGCCGCCTGTCGGTGTCCCTCTTCATCGAGTGCGATGTCGGTATGTCCCTGAAACCGCATAGCCTTGTTCCAGAGGGTGACGCCGTGACGAATCAGGAAAAATCGGCGTTGTGTTTCTTGCATTGTAATGGATCGCTGTCTTTTCCTCCTGCCCAATAGTAAAAACGGGCGGGAGGAAAGAGTAGGCGTCTCTCTATTTCTTTGGTGGAACGGGAACAGGAGTGTTTGGAGTGGGAGCATTTGCGCCGCCAATTCTGCCCCCGGAAGGCAAGCCAGGACGGGGTTGCTTTGAGATGTCTTTTGCATCTGCGGCGGGCTTGTAGGCAAAGGCACTCGCCGGAAAATTCGGGTTGACGCTTTGATTGGTCAACATCAGTTCCATCGTTCCCTTCAGCGGGGAGGAAGAAACCGCTTTCACCAGCGTGTTGCTTGCCTTGTCAATGTAGAGAAGCGTGGGCTTGGCGTCTTTCTGGTCGGGCATGGGCATCTTTTGCGTGACTTCGATCGCATAAACCGCCTTGCCATTAATTTGTGTGGCGGGCTTCATCTTCACGTCAGAGACACGTAAGTCAGGCATCATCGAGCGAAACAGTCCGATAGGGGTGCGTGTCCTTTTCGGAGCCTCTGTTTTCTGGTAGATTTTCTGTTCGACAATCGCGAGGTACTGCACTTTGCCGTCGGAGTTACTGACCTGCGTGATCGTTCTCCCGTCGCCCGTCAGTTTCAGTTCAAGATAGTAGAGATTAGGGGTTTTGTATTTGAAGCGGTTGACCGAATTGAGCGTCATCGGTTTCCCTTTGACCCCCATGCTGGTTTTTTTCATTGTGAAGGTACATTCGTAAGTGGTCACGTTTTTGTAAAGGGTTTCCATTTTCTGAACGATTGCTTCGGGCGTCTGCGCCCTTGAGGACAGAGACACACCCAGCAAAGCCAGCATCATAGGAATACTTTTCCCGAAAGGGGTCAGGTTCATTCGTTGATTTCTCCCGATAGATAAAACAAAAGTTAGAGAGGGCAAGATTAAGGGAGCAGTAGCCAAAAGGGTTGACGCGGCAAAGGCGACTCCGTTATCAATCCGTCTGTCGGAACACGATTCAGTATACCCTGCGTTTCGGATTTCCTTTCACCTCTACGGTTGCAATCGGAACGCTCTTGACGCATAATAGAGGAACAACGCATAAAATTCTAGTCATTGCAAGGAATTCCGGGGAATGAATTCCCCGGCTACAAAAGCGCGAAGTCCACCTACGTGGACTGAGAAATCCCCTTGCATTTGCTCCCCTCTCCCGGATTTTGGGGGAGGGCTGATTGAACGAGATTAGGGTGGGGGCGAAGAACAAGGGGACGCGCCCCGTTCTGCCCCGCGTCTTTTTGTCCTATGGCAGAGATGACGTTCCGAATGTTGGGGAGTGTGGTATCGTGCAAAGTTTGATTGGAATGACAACCGAGGAATTGCAAAGTGTTGCGGTAGAGGTAGGGCAACCTGCCTACCGGGGCAAACAACTGGCGACCTGGATTTACGGTCGGTGTGCCTCCGATTTCGCACAGATGACCGATGTTCCCAAAGCAATGAAAGAGCGTCTTGCCGAGAATTATGTCGTCACTCCGTTCTCGGTTGTACATCGGGACACAGCACCCGACGGAACCATGAAATACCTGCTGAAAATGCAGGACGGACAGACGATTGAGAGCGTTTACCTCCCCTACTCCGAGCGGGTTTCGGTCTGCCTTTCCTCGCAGGTGGGTTGTGCGGCGGGTTGCACGTTTTGTGCAACGGCGCAGGGCGGACTTTCCCGGCACCTCACGGCGGGTGAAATCGTCGGGCAATTTTTGACTTTGCAAGGTGAAAGTGAGCGACGCATTTCTCACGCAGTTTATATGGGAATGGGCGAACCGCTCTGGAATTACGAAAATACGATCAAATCGCTCCGTTTGCTCGGTTCGGAAGTCGGGGTTTCGTTGCGGAACCTGACCGTCTCGACGGTGGGCGTGGTTCCGGGAATTCGCGCCCTCTCACGCGAAGATTTGCCGATTACGCTGGCGCTTTCGCTTCACGCTCCGAACGACGAGTTACGCGCACGACTAATTCCTACGGCGCGAAAGTGGAAGCTCGACGAAATTCTCGATGCCTGCGAAGAATACGCCGAAGTCACCAAGCGAAACCTCACTTTTGAGTACCTGATGATCGGCGGTCTTAACGATTCACCGGAACACGCCCGCGAGTTGGCTTCCCTGCTCAGAGCGCGTAAACTCCCCGGCAACGTCAACTTAATTCCATTCAATTACGTAATGACTTCACAGGGATACACGCGCCCCGAACCTGATGCAGTCCAACGTTTTCGCCTGGAATTGGAGAAGCACGGACGCACCGCCACTCAGCGTATGACACGCGGACACGCCATTTCCGCCGCCTGCGGACAACTCAAGCGTCTCCTCACAACACCAAAGAAAATTGAAGCCCATGAAATCCTGCCCCTGGTGCGGTAATACTCTCAGTTCAGACACGCCCGACCGATGCGAACGATGCAAATGGACGCGGGAGAAGTCGAATAGTCGTCCGGCAATGATTGCCTATAGTGTCTTCATTCTGGTAGCAATTGTGCTTGGTGTTGCCACTTTCCAATATGTTCGTAACATGACGAAGGATGTGGATGTCAAAGCCCTCGGCGGCTTTATTCTGTTGCCGGATCAGAAATGGAAGTAAAGCGGACGTTGTGGGCAATCGGCACGTCACTTTTTGCTGGATTGGTGATTGTCGGTTGTAACCCGAAGCCCCCCCTCTCGAAAAAGGCGAAAAACAAAAAGCAGGAG
>JACMPS010000511.1 GCA_014377395.1 Chthonomonadaceae bacterium | reverse complement strand
TTGTGAAGGCAAAAAGCAGGACTTCGCTCTTTTCAAGGAGAGCCGAACCGTGTTTACCTGCGCAAAAGCCTGTCTTGCGGATAGTGGGTATGGGGGACTGATGAAAGTGCGCTTCGACAGCCTCACCCCGCAAAAGAAAAGCAAACCTCGTCCGCTGACAAACGAAGACAAGGCGAATAACCAGGCGATTGCGCGAGAGCGGATCGGGTGCGAACAGGTGATGGGGCGGTTGAAAGTGTTCAAGATGCTTTCGCTTCCCTATCGCAACCGACGCAAACGCTTTGGCTTGCGATTTAATTTGATCGCTGCAATCTGCAACCTTGAGCGCAACGCCTAGACTTATGCAGGAGGTCTAATGAAGCGGCTTGGCAACATTGGGCAGATTTGTCTAAAGAGGATGAAGTTCTGACCTGCTTTGTCGTCATAGCCGAATGGGAATATGGCATCCTCAACACGAAAGGACAGATCAAACAGCAGGAAATCCGCGCTCAGGGCGAACTCCTGTTAAATCGGATGTCGCGCATCATTGAATCGTCACCGGAGATTAATCGCACGTATGGCGAAATCGCCGCCGAACTCCGCCGCGCTGGAACCATGATTCCGCAAAACGATATGTGCATTGCGGCAGTCGCCCGCGTTGTTGGCGCAACCGTCGTCACTCACGATAACCACTTCCGGGAAGTCAAAAATCTCCCCCTTGTGGATTGGACAAAGGACGTTTGATCAAGTCGGGCAGGACTTCAGTACGCCTTCCTCAAAATTCCCCAATCGTTTCCAGGCGCACTGTTGTCCGAATACCTCTGTGGTATAATGCCCCTAAACTCTTCGATAGGAGCAAAAGCGATGTCATTATCCGTTCTTGAATTGGAAGGTACTGCCGCAGAAATCCGCGCCCAACTTCCGGACTTTTCCGGGCAACGCCTTCGGGCGACCATTCGCCCCATAGAAACGGAGACGGCTGACGAAGAGGAAGCCGGACAAAGTTGGATGGCAGGAAGTTCTCGTGAATGGGAAACAGATTGGCTTGATCCGCGTGAAGACCTTTACAGCCTCGAAGATGGAGAGCCTGTCCATGTTGCGAGGTGAAATCTATCTTGCGAGTTTTCCGTTTGGTAATGTACCGGGCATGAAACTGCGCCCTGTGCTTCTCTTAACATCCCCTCTTGGTGCAAATGCGGAAGTGGTTGCGGTATACATCTCCTCAGTGGTTCCTACAGCACTGTTGCCGAGCGACCTTGTTCTTGATCCGCAGACTCCCGAGTATATTTCAACCCACTTAAAAGTAGTTTCCGTACTGCGCCTCCACAAACTCGCGACCATTCACAGCAACATTATTCAGCGTTATCTTGGCACGATTTCGCTTGAGGCACTGCAAAATGTTGACGCCAAACTTCGTACTGTTCTGAGTTTGTAGAGAATTTACCTTCAGCATTACATTCGGCTGGATAGTTTATCATTGCTTAAATACTTCCCCCTGCCCTTAACAAAGAAATTGGAGGGCTCGGCAATCATGCCGAACCCTCCAATCTCTAGCTTTTACTCGCAATACGAAAGTCCAGCATTTGATTAGTCTTCGTCGAGAACCGCTTCGGGAACAATGCCCGTGTCCGCGCCCTTATTACGGATGCCCGCTTCGATCTCGTCCATTAGTGCCTCGTTGTCATCAAGAAACGCTCGTGCGTTTTCACGACCCTGCCCTAATCGAATGTCGTTATAGGAGAAATACGCACCCGCTTTGTGGATAAAGCCGAGGTCAACGCCGAGATCAATGATCGAGCCGGAACGCGAAATCCCCTTGCCGAACATAATGTCGAACTCCGCCTGTCGGAATGGAGGTGCCACCTTGTTCTTCACGATCTTTACGCGCACACGCGCCCCTACTGCATCGGTTCCCACCTTCACGGTTTCGGTACGGCGCACGTCCATTCGCACCGACGCATAATACTTGAGGGCGAGACCGCCCGAAGTCGTCTCCGGGTTTCCAAACATCACGCCGATCTTCTGCCGAATCTGGTTGATGAAGATTGCGGCGGTATTCGTGCGGTTGATGCTACCCGCCACTTTTCGCAGGGCTTGAGACATCAAACGCGCATGAAGCCCGACGTGTGAGTCGCCCATATCGCCTTCGAGTTCCGCTTTCGGAACCAGAGCCGCTACCGAGTCCAGCACGACAATGTCAATGGCGGAGGAGCGAATAAGCGCGTCCATGATGTCAAGGGCTTCTTCTCCCGTCGCAGGCTGGGAAATAAAGAGGTTGTCCACGTCCACACCGAGATTACGCGAGTATTCAGGATCAATCGCGTGTTCCACGTCAATGTAGGCACACACGCCGCCGATTTTTTGTGCTTGCGCCACGCATTGAAGCGCAATCGTGGTCTTACCGGATGACTCCGCTCCGTAAATCTCGGTGATGCGTCCGCGAGGGATACCGCCAATGCCGAGAGCCATATCGAGAGCGATAGAACCGGTGGAAATCGCATCAATGTTGAGGCGGGTAGACTGCCCCAGGCGTACCACGCTTCCTTTGCCAAACTGCTTTTCGATATTGGAGAGTGCCATATCGAGGGCTTTCATCTTACGGGGATCAATCTTCCCCTCCATGCCCGCCATGTCGGTTTCACCGGACGAGGAAGAAGCGGATAAGGAAGCGGAGGCTTTGCCCTTGCGGGTCTTGGGTTCGATTTCAGTGTCTTCTGCCACAGTACAATTCCTTTTCTGGTTACGTGCCTACTCTTGGATTTTAGGAGGAGCGGCACAGCACGAGAGGACGCAGCGGCGTTTCATTCGCCGACCTCCGCCGCTTGCCCGAACGTATCTGCAAGCGACCGACGCCGCACGAATTGCCCTTTTTCTCTCTTTCGCCCGTGTTCGATGTGCCACAAAAGGGAACATCGAGACGGGGAAATAAAGGGTCAGGACGGAAACGCGGGTGGCCTCCGGTTGGTGATGAGATCGTGATCTCATGTGGGCAAAGAGAGCGAATCCGGTTTTATAAAACCAACAGTAGTGACCGGAAGGGGGCGCGTCTCTCCTTGCTTCAACGCCTGTGATTGTACCACAGTGCGCCTCTTATGTCTACGTAAATTTGGTCTTTTTTAATTCCAGATTGACCTTTTTTTCGCTACCTTCTTTCTACTCGCATCTCAGCCGGAAAAGT
Source organism: Chthonomonadaceae bacterium (assembly GCA_014377395.1). GTDB lineage: Bacteria > Armatimonadota > Chthonomonadetes > Chthonomonadales > Chthonomonadaceae > JACMPS01. The sequence continues at coordinate 1,983 of JACMPS010000511.1, read as the reverse complement.
GGAAAGAAACCCCGAAAAGAAACGGAATCAGGTCACGTTTGTTCGTAACGTAAGGGGGACTCCAACCATTTTCTTTTGCCGCGAGGCAAGTTGAAAAGAAGTCAAAACCGAAAACTCGAAAGCAAAAACTCTTTATGTCCCTCCCGGTGAGCGCAATTTATGTTCATATTCCCTTTTGTGCAAAGCACTGCGCCTACTGTGATTTCAACACCTATGTGGAAAAAGCACAGACGCGCATCGCCGAAACCGTAGAAGCGACACGGCGCGACATCGCACAAACCGCCCTGTCTTACGCTCGGAAAGCACCCCTTGCAGAGATCGAAACCGTTTTCTTCGGCGGAGGAACGCCGACTCTGCTTTCCGCGCCGCAACTCGTCTCGATTTTGGACACGATCCACGACCACTTTCCGCTTTCTCCCACCGCCGAAATTTCCAGTGAAGCCAATCCGAGTTCCTCCGACGCCGAGAAATTCGCCGCCATGAAAAGTGCCGGATTTAATCGTCTGAGTATCGGCGTTCAGGCGATGAACAACGAAATTCTGATTGCGCTGGATCGTTTTCACACAGTCGGCGAGGCGGAACGTGCCGTGAGATCGGCGCGAGAAGCAGGGTTCACGAACCTCAATCTCGATCTAATGTTCGGTTTGCCAAAGCAGACCCTTTCACTTTGGAAAGAGACTCTGGAAACCGCGCTTGCCTTTTCTCCAGAACATCTTTCCCTCTACGCGCTGACACTTGAACCGGGAACCCGATTTGAGCGATTGCATACGGGTGGCAAACTCCTTCTCCCCGATGAAGACACGGAATTGGAGATGTACGAGTGGTGCATCGGACGCCTGAAAGAAAGGGGATTTGAGCATTATGAGGTCAGTAATTTCGCTCAACTTCACCCAACGGAGAACTTTCGATGCCGACACAATCAGGTCTACTGGCACAACGAATCGTATTTTGGCTTTGGAGCAGGTGCGGTTTCGTACCTCGACGGGCGACGCTGGAAACGAGAAAAACTGCCCTTACGCTACATCGAAAAGGTGAACACGGGGTTAAGTACAGAATGGGGCGAGAGCAATCTCGAAGTGGAGGGGGAAACACTGACCTCAGAAGAAACGCTCGGTGAAACCCTGATGCTCGGCTTACGCTTGAGAGAAGGGGTTTCGCTGACAGAGATCGGAGAAAGATTCGGGGTGAACGTAGAGGATATTTTTAGAGAGCAGATCGCCCGACTCACTCGCGAAGGATTTCTTATGCTATCGGAAAATCAACTCACCCTGACTCACAAAGGACTGCTCTTCGCCAACACGGTTCTCGGCGAATTTCTCTTGTAAATCAGACCGCTTTCTCCCCTCAGTAATCGTCCTGCTTCAAGCAACTCGCTCTCCTGTTTTGAGGTCGGTGAGAAGTTGTTCGCGCTCTTCCTCGTCTTCGATGAGAACCACAAGTCTTTTTGCCTCGCTGAGATGTCCTGATGCCGTTACGGAATCACCTGCAAAGCGGTAGGCTCTCGCGAGGGCTTCGTGGGCACAACCGAGATAAAATGGTGACAGATGTTTGCTGTAGGAAAGGCAGATGTGTGCGTGTCGCAGAGCCTCTGTTGCATTGTTCAGGAGAGTTTGTATTCGCGAGGCTTGCCAGTAGCCTATAGACAACGCCTCATCATTACAGTCTTCTCGTTGCAACCAGTGAAAGATAGAAGCCTGATTGAGAGCCACCATAAATCGCTCTTCTTCCGGCGAACGCTCCTGACTCTCCATAAGTTGCCATGCCTGATTGAAGCACTGTGCGGCGAAATATCTATGGGCTGAAACGACATCGAATTTAGGGGGCTGAGTCATTTATCATCACTTCTCTTTGTACGTGGAAGCCTTAGAACCTATCTCAAAAGTGTGCCGTTTTGATTCGGTGCAATCTACGGAACCAAAGTAAGGCGCAAGCGAGTTTGACAGACGCGAGATAATTGCTGGATTTACGGTCATAGCGTATCAG
>JACMPS010000510.1 GCA_014377395.1 Chthonomonadaceae bacterium | reverse complement strand
TTAGCGACGCGCTCAGAGTTACTGACGGGCGTGGCGGGTGTGGCTTCAAGTGACATAAATTGCTTTGTTGATTTTCATAAAGGTGGGGGTTGACTTTCTCTGCTTCTAATATCGGATAACCAAACGCATTTGTTTACCGAAAGACAGAAATCAACTCGAATTCAACCCGAAGTCAAAAGCCGTTCCCAGCCGTCAATGCAACGATCCCATTTAAATTTCTGGACAAACTCGTGTCCTGCGTTCGCAAATCTCAGACGCTCCGCGTCGTCAAGCCAGAGCCGTTCGATATGATCCGCCAACACTTGCGGCTTCTTCAGAGGAGAGACGAGTGCGGTTATTTCCGGCAAGGCATAGTCGCGGGAACCCACCGAGTCGGTTGAAACAAGGGCGCACCCACACGCCATCGCCTCCGCACCGGGAAGCCCCCAACCCTCATAATGGGACGGTGCCACAAAGATCGAAAGCGAATTGTAGTAATCCACCAGAACGGCATCGCTCAATCCCTGCGAATACTCAATCCAGTCGGGCAAATCGGGTTCACGCGAGGAGCCAAACGCCGTAAACTGCATCGTGTCTCCGTATTTTTGCCGCAATTCGGTGTAAGCCGAGACTGCATCCCCCGCACCTTTGTAGGCTTCCTTTCGGTAAGGAAATCCGATGCGCCCCCGTTTTCTCCCGGCTACAGGTACTTTGATTTTTAGTAAATTGAAATCGAGTCCACAAGGAATCAGCGCAACGGGGGTTTGTCCCACAACTGTGAGCAACTCGGTGGCGGCGCACCCGGTCGCCACAAAATGGAGCGGCAAACAGAGGGCAGTTTCTATCTTCGCTTTTGTCGTAGCCTCAGCGTGTTTCCAGACTTCGTAATCGTAGAGGTTGAAAAATTTGCGTTTGGGAGAAACGGGAAAATTCTGCGCCCACTCTGCTGTTTGCCAGCCTGTCGCAATCAGAACATCAGTAGAGGGACACCAGCGCGGCTCAAAATTCGGAGCCAGTCGCAGGGAAGTCTCCGCCGGAAAATCAAACCATTGTACCTGTTTCCGAGATTTCCTCCCTCCGTACCGCAATTTCCAGAGTAATCCGTGCAGGGCTTCAACGGGGGTGCTTTGCGTGGTATAGTTACGCGAATGCAGAAACGTAACCCGATAACCTCTTTCTGAGAGTCGTGTGCCAATCTCGTAAGCCACTTTGTACCCGCCAATCGGTGTATAGGAAAGCAGAGGCATCAAAATAGAAATACGGATCATACTGAAAATCTCTCGAAAATAGTCACTTTACAGCACAGAAACAGGATCGGCAATCCTTTTCTCCTGCCTTCGCGTCGTCACCGACTGTAAGCACTGTTCAAGGCGATCCGCCGCCGCTTCGAGGTTCCATTTACTTTCGACAATCCTTCGGGCATTTTCGCCCAACCTTCTTGCAAAAGCGGGATCATCTCTTAGCCGAATAATTGCCGCCGCCATTTCTTGGGGGTCATTCTCGACGAGCAATCCGTTTTCTCCATCGATAACGGTTTCCCGGACGCCGCCTTCCGCAACCGCGATCACAGGAGTTCCACAGGCATTCGCTTCAAGCGGCGCGTAGCCGAAAGGCTCGAGGCGTGAGGCGGAAAGCATCATGGAGGCACGATTCAACAGATCAACAAGGTCTCTATCCGAGATCATTTTTCTGACTTCGAACTCGACATGAAGCGATTCGGCAAGCCGTTTCAATTCCTCCAGATACGCGGGATCAAGCGTGATATTTCCGATCCAGACCAATTTCGGACGCGGTTCCGGGACTCGTGCGAGGGCTTCGATGACAAAAGCTTGATTTTTCGCAGGAACAAAAGCACCAAGACCCACAACGAAATTTTCGCGGGGCAATTGCCGATGAAGGAAATTCTCCGCGTCAATACCGAGATAGCAGACTTTTGAGTCGAGATCGTAAGCACGTCGCATTGACTCACGGCTAAAGAAAGAATTGACGAGAATTTTGTCGAAAGCCGAGACGCTTTTGTGTTCTTCGCGCACCAACATTCGGCAATCCGCCACCCTTGCTTTTTCCTGCCATTGCCTTAGGAATTGTCCGGGTGAGCGGGGAAGAGCGGGTTCGGCGGCACGCCAGGGTGAATGTTCGGAGGCTTCGTAAAGCCCCCGGTTGGGTTCTTGAAGGTAAATCAGTGAGGGCAGATTGACATAGCGTCCGATAGGGGGAGCCGCCGTCAGATAGCACGGGTGTGCCAGCAAAAGATCGTAATTGCCCCCTTCGATTTCGGTGGCACATTGCCGACAATGGGCGTCAACAGCGGCAAAGCAACGATAAATTTGTCGGTTTTTCGCCGAAAGCCGTGAGAGCGGATTCGCCCGTACACCTGCATCGTAATCCAGAGGAACAACGTGGGCTTTTGCCTCCGGGCTGAGTGCCATTGCTTCTTTATCCGGGAGAGGCGGACTCCAGAGGTCTACCGTGTGACCCTGCGCTAGCAACCCCCGTATCTGGTGCGAAAGAGCGCGTTTTCCTCCGCCACTGTGCAGGTTGTACCAGACTGCGATTCGCAAATTAGGTCTTCTTTCCCGGAAAAAACAAAGGAGTGCCCTGTGAGATTACACCCCGGAGAGAGGGGTTTTTACGCAATCAGGGCGCAACCGTCTCTCTCTCTGTCCCTCTATAGACTGACCCTTACGCGATGGTCTCTCTCGAAGCGAGATAACTTTTTAAGGCATGGCGCAAATGTTTTGCCGCGACCATCGGTTGCCCACTCAAAAGACTTCCCCGTGCCCAATCTACGCGAAGGGCGGCGACTTCGCTTTTATGCTTGATCGTCCCTTCCTTCAACAATCGGGATTGTGCGGGCGTAAGTGAGGGCATATTTCGCACTTTTGACAGCAGTTCATCCGTTTTTGAGATCATCAAAGCAAAATTGTTCGAGGTGTTGGTATCGTGTTTGCGCCATGCCACCGAAACGGTATCCGTGAAAGCGAGATCACCACGAGCGAGCAGACGAAGCCAGAAATCGTAATCATCGGCGGGAACCATCGCCGGATCAAAGAGTTCGCACCCTTCAATCGCCGACTTTTTCATCACGACTTGCCCCACCGTCACGATTTGTGAACGCAAAGCCATTACTGCAAAGGTTGTCGGCTCATTGGAAAGCCAGTCACGAATCTTGCCGTCGGTCATCCCTTTACGTTTTTCGTACCAGTTTTCCCAGCCTACCGTTGTCGCGTTGCCGTCGCTGTCAATAATTCGCATTTTCCCGTGTGCGCCAACGGAACCGGGTAGGGCTTCGGAGGCGCGTACCATGTCGGCAAGAGCCGTGGGCTCCCAGAGATCATCGTGATCGAGAAAAGCAAGATAAGGACGGGCAGGGTCGGCTTCGGCGATTCCCCGATTTCGCGCACGCGCAATTCCGCCGTTTTCCTGGCTAATTACCCGGATACGACTATCTTGTGCCGCAAAGGTTTCGACAAGAGCCGCCGAGTTGTCTTTAGAGCCGTCATCAATGACAATCAGTTCCCAGTCCGTATGGGTTTGTGCCTGTACGCTCTTGAGCGTTAGCGACAGATATTTTTCACCGTTATAGGTGGGAATGACTACGGATATACTCATGGTTCGAACTCCTCTGTTTCAGGTTCGTCGTTAAATCTCGGTTTTTGCTTTGCGATAATCCTTCAGAGCATGGCGTAAATGTTTCGCCGCCCCGACAAGATCGCGTTTTCGCAAGGAAAGTTTTGCCCAGTCAAGCCGCATTGTCACGAGTTGGCGATGATGCTCTTGAGTTCCTTCCCGCAAGATTTGCTTTTGCGCGGGGGTAATTTCGGGCAGGTTCAGCACTTTTTCACGCACTTTGTCCGCTTGAGAGATCAAACGTTGTGTGCTACCGGACGTGTTTGTTGCGTGCTTGCGCCAGTTCACGACGTTTTGTGGCGTGTAAGCCAACTGACCCCGCAGTAGCACCCGCAACCAGAAATCGTAATCGTCGGCGGGAACCATCGCCGGATCAAACAATTCCATGCCCTCTATTCTCTCTTTACGAAGAACGACCTGACCCACCGTCATGATTTGCGAACGGAGTGCCATAATCTCCAGCGAAGTCGGCGTTTCGTCTTTCCAGAACACGATTTTGCCGTTCTGCAAGCCACGACGTTCCTCCGTGAACCAGTGTTCTACTTCGCCTTCGGCGAGTGGCTTTCCCTCGGCGTCAATCACGCGCATCTGCCCCTGCGCCCCCACACAATCAGGATGAGCAAGAAGGGTCCGATGTTGCGTCGCCAGCGTGTCAGGCTCCCATAGATCATCATGATCGAGAAAAGCGAGCAGAGGATACTGCGCGTTTGCCTCAGCGATGCCCCGGTTTCGAGCGGCGGCAATGCCACCGTTTTCCTGCCTGATTACGCGAATACGCGGGTCAGCCTCTACAAAATGCAAGATCAATGCGGCGGTTCCATCTTTAGACCCGTCGTCAATCAGGATAAGTTCCCAATCCGTGAAGGTTTGTGCTCTAACGCTCTCCAATGTTTGTGCGAGATATTTTTCTCCGTTGTAGGTGGGAACAACAATCGAAGTTTTCATAAAAGGACTACTTTCAACACAACACAATCAATTTGCCGGGAGTTCTTCGGGAAGATCAAGAGTGAATGACCTTTCCGACAATCGCCTCTACCGTTTCCAACATCGTCTTGCGGGTGAATTCCCGTTTGACTCGTTGCCGTCCTTTTTCGCCCATCTCCTGCGCTTTAACCGGATCGGTCAAGATTTTGAGGAGTGCCGCACTCACCTGTTCGGGGGAAGTCGGGTCTACGAGAATTCCCGTTTCGCCATCGGCGACCGCATCGGGACAGCCGCCTTCGTTTCCCGCCACGCAAGGCTTTCCACAGGCGGCAGCCTCCAGATAACAAATTCCAAACCCCTCCAGAAACTGCGTCACGGGGTCACGTCGGCTAACCATCGCGTAAACTTCGCAAAGCGAGTAAACAACCGGCAAATCCTCGTCGGAGACATAAGAAACAATCGTCAGGCGATCCGCTACACCAAGCGAGGTTGCAAGTTCCGTCAGGGGAGCCGGATCGCCCTTGCCGACAATCAGATAATGTACGTCCGGTATCTGTTCGACGACTGAGGGCAACCCCTGCAAAATAATGTCATGCCCTTTTCGTGCTTCCAATCGTGCCATCGTGAAAATAACGCGCTTGCCGGAAAGTCCCCATTCCTGCCGCATCTTTTCCACGGCTTGCGGGTCTACGTTGACATAGGGTGCCATTTCAATCGCACAGGGAACCCGATGAATAATCTTTTCCGACACGCCATAGTTGACGAGTTCGGATTCTGCAAAGCGGCTGATCGGAAGGAGTGCGAAGGCGTTTCGGAGAGAAACGCTGAGCAGTTTCTTCATTTTTTCCGGCACTCCGGTTAAATCTTCTCCATAGCAGTAGCTCATATATGGTTTTTTGATAAAAGCTCTTGCAAAGTAAGCCACAATCGTCAAAGGGTATCCTACACCGGAAAAGATCAAATCATAGGGAGCGTGTCGGTGCAGACTTAAAATTTTCATCAGCACCTGAATGTTGGTTGTGCCTCGAATTTTTGTAGGAGGCACCCGCCAGATTTTATAATTTTGCTTTGAATCGAACGCATGGATCGCGGGGGCTCCCGCCGCGCCCAGTGCGAGAACTTCAACGGAATAGCCACAGGTATTGAGGTGATCTACGACATCCTTGAGGAGTCGGGAACTCCCGGCAACATTCGGGTAATAGAGACCCGTAATCAGCAGAATTCTTTCTCCGATTTTTTCAGGCAATAGAGACGAAAGGGACATAAGAAAAAATAACAGCCTTTAAGACCCAAATACTAAACTGAGTCTTGTCGAGAGGGCAGTAAAACAAACTGAGAAAGCATCACCTGAGTTTTATACTATCCAGTGTATTTGCATATTCCGTGCCAGAAGCCTGACGAGTATTTTTAAGAAATGACAATCACGTAAAAATAGCGGAGCTGAACGAAATCTCTCGAGATCGCCTTAAACTGTTTACTCTAGCCTTTTCTACCTGAAAATTGTAACATAAATTCGTCGAATGTGCAAACAGGGGCAAGCAGATGTCTCCGCAAACTTTTGTTGACAGCCTGAGCAAAACCGCATAAGAAGTTTGTTAAAGTGCGAGAGCCCTGCTCTCCATACGTTCTGCACCGAGGAAAAGCCGCAAACGCTCCAAACCCGCTTTTAATGCCGTTTCGTATCCTGAATCATCGGTAAAATTCGGCTCTGTCCACGCCCCTTCAATGAGAAGCGTTGAGGCTTTACGGTCTAATTTCAGGGCAACCCTCCCCGCCAGTGCGTCTCCGTAGAGAACCGGAAGAGTGTAGTAGCCCCATTTGCGAACGGAGGCGGGCTTGTAAACTTCCCAGACATAATCAAAATTGAAGAGAGATCGGGTACGCGCCCTGTCCCAGATCACCGAGTCGAGCGGGGCGATCAACGTGACTTCCTTTTCGGTGGAGTGTGGTGATTTCCAACTCGCCGGGGTGTTGCCTGAAGCCAGACATTCCAGGATTTCTCGATCCTGTGAGAGCGCGTAGTGCAGAGAAGTCAGCCCCTCGATCTTTACGGGAAACGCGAATTCTTCCCGAACAAATCGCTCGAAAATCTCACGGGCTTCTGCCGAAGAGGGACGACGAGCGATCATCACCGCCACATTTCGCGCCCATTCCGAGGGAGTTGCAAGTCCCATTTCCTGCAACGATTTACGAAAAAAGTGATCTTCCGCCTTTTCAAGGGTGACGGTGTGGCTCTCCAAACTTGTTCCGGTCACACGTTCGAACAAATCGTGCCGACGCTCGTTTCGGTCGCGGCTGTGCGACATAATCTGTCCACCGAGCCACAGGTGATAAAGTGCGCCCGAAGTATCTTTGATCGTATTAAAGCCCCCTGCGATGCGCTCTCGATTTGCAAAGTCGCGGCTGGAGAGTGATCCCCGCTCGCTAATGGCGTTGAGAACAAAGAGACGCAGTTCCGGCGAAATACGTTCACTTTTCTGAATTGACTCCCACCTCCGTTGCATAATCGGCACCATAAAGGGCAGATCGTCGCGCAGGTAGATCATCAAAATCGTGCCGTAATCGAAAAGAAAACGGTCTGAATGGAGCAGTTCATCGAGATGCACGGGCGAGTAATCTTCGACGCGAGCAAAAAGGCTCAGGTCATGGCTTCGTGCCAGCGAGGAGATCGGGTCTATCTGCACGGTCTCGATCTCTCGAAACGCGGCTTCCAGTCCCGATTTCCCCTTAAAACGCCGCCCCGGAAATAGCCCCTGCTTCCCCAGCACGTACTGACGCGCCACTTGCGCCGAGATTTCGTAGGGCTGAGTCATTTCTCGTTACGCCAGTTTCCGAAGGCGCGTCATACGTCCAATCGGAACCCACTCAGCAATTAAAATGTCTCCATTTTTAAGGAAAGTCCCTCCATGCGGATGAATAAACTTGCCGGGGATAAACTGATTTCGGGGTTTGTCGCGCAGGTTGGAAGGGTCGCCGTCTCCGAGTTGCGCCACGACACGATTGTCTTTGTCCATAAGCGTGACCACACTCACAAGGTCGGGGACAAGCAAAAGGTCGTTATGAATACTGAAATGGCAGGGGCGGCGCATCTTGTCGGTGTAGACTTTGACGGGCTTTCCTTCTAAGGTGAGGTGCTGAAGCCGATGATTCTCTCGATCCGCCACCACTAAAAGCGGGTCTTTGTTGCGGTTATCAAGCCAGATGCTGTGCGGCGTGACGAATTGTCCTGGCTCTTTGCCCGTGCCGCCAAACGTGCTGACATAATTTCCCTTGAGGTCGTACCGATGAATCCAGTTTGAGCCGTAGCCGTCCGCAACATAAAAGTCGCCGTTCGGTGAAAAAGCAATATTGGTGGGGACAAACGCCTCGCCTTTTTTGTAGACACCCGACTCTTCCGGTGCCCCTTTTTCCCAGAGGACTTTTCCGCTCAGGGTTGTCTTGCAGAATTTTCGGTGGGCGATGTCGCAGTGGTACAAAAACTCTTCTTTGCCCTCTTTGCGAACGGAAATTCCGTGACCGCCTCCTACAAACTGATCGCCCCACGAGGTCAGGAACTTGCCGTTTTTGTCAAACACGACAATCGCGTCTTTTTTCGGGCTGTTCGCGTGAACCGTGTGCGTCACATAAATACGCCCCTTTGAGTCCTCGACAACCCCGTGCGTGTCTCCCCACAAAATATCCGGGGGCGGCATCAGCCAGTCGTGCAAACATTCGTAGCGGTGCGATCCTGTTCCGACAATCACTTTTGGCGAGATTGGGTCAATCAAAGTGGGGTGAAGCGGTCTTTCCGCAAAGGCTTGTGGGGCAAGCACCGCCATGCCCAGCGCAGTGGTTGCGGTTTGGAGTAGTTCGCGGCGTGTCAGTGAGTGTAAACGGGTCGTTGAATCAGTCATAGAAAAAGTCCTCCTA
>JACMPS010000509.1 GCA_014377395.1 Chthonomonadaceae bacterium | reverse complement strand
CAACGGCACAATCCGCGTTGCAGGAACACTCTACGCTTCCGACCGCCGCTACAAAAAGAACATCGAACCGTTGGAGAACTCGCTCGATGCTCTGCTGAACCTGCGCGGCGTGACCTATGAGTGGAACCGCGAACAGTGGAAAGACCGAAACTTTTCAGCGGGAAAACAGATCGGCTTGATCGCTCAGGAGGTCGAGGCGATCTTCCCCGAACTCGTGAAGTCCGATGCAGACGGCTACAAATCGGTGAACTACGTCAGCCTTGTTCCGGTGACGATTGAAGCGATCAAAGCACAACAAAAGGAAATCGAAGCCCTCAAAACAAAAAATAGCGAATTGGAAGCACGTCTTGCCGCGATTGAAAAACTATTGCTCAAAAAGAAATAGAGGAGCAATCACGCTACTGATTTCACTGCAACCCGCCCTCTATTCTTAGAGGGAGCGGGTTGCTTTTATCTTGTTTCGATAAAGGGGATCACTGAAACGAAAAAGACAAATTAATCTCAAGCAGGAATCACCGCGCAAGTTGCCGAAACAAACGTCACCCTCCACGAGTCTCTTTAATACCCATGCGGCGATTTAAAACCCTAACCCTAATAACCTCCTTTTTTGCGGGCGCAAGCGTCGGCGGTCTCACGCAAACCCCTGCCCCCCCGTCCCCTAAATCCACAACCGGGCAAACCCCGAAAGTCAAAGCTCTCTCTTCACCGAAAGCCACAAATGCCCCTAAGAATTGGCATTGGATCTGGGCGAAGTCGGAAGCCCCTGTCCCGGACACCGTTTTTTTTCGGCAGAAGTTCGCTCTACCCACGAAACCTATTTCGGCAAAGTTGCGGATTGTGGCGGACGACTCGTTTTCGGTGCAGTTCAACGGAAAAGCGCAACCGATTGCTTCCGGCGGCGACTGGACGCTGGTGCAGGAGTTCGATGTCGCGCCGTACCTTCGAGTCGGAGAAAATCTGATCGCGGTTGAAGCTACCAACAACGACGGACCCGGTGGATTGCTCTACAAACTCGTCATCACCCTTCCCGGCAAAAAGACAGTCACTGTCTCTTCCGGTTCCACGACGAAAGCAAACCGCCGACCCCCACCAACGTGGTACACTTCCAATTTCGAGGACAAAGGGTGGGAGAACGCTCGTGAGATTGCCCCGGCGGGCGGGGGAACCTGGGGAGAATTGCGGGGTGCGCCCACCCCCGATCCCTCCCGCCCGGTGCGCCTGTGGGACATTCGCGCCACCGCAACAAACCCGATGCTCGATCCTTATGCGCGTCCCCGACTGCCGGGAGAGCGGATGCTGATGAGCGCTTCGATCACCTCTCCAAATGAGATGCAAATTCTTGCCGGGGCAGGCTTTACCCTGTTCCAATCCGACCCCGACCACCTCTCCACCGACCAGACCGGGCTAAACTCGTGGGACTTCAAGAACGCGGACGCACAACGCAAAACCGCGCAAAGTCTCGGTTTGGATTGGGCTTATTTTCCGCACAACGCATTTCCGCCCCCCTGGTATCGGCAGAGCGTCCCGTTTACCCGCTTGCAATGTCTGGAGCATCATACGACTGTTGCCGGGTTTTCGCTTTGGGAACCGACCTGGGGCGGGTTTATCGAAAAGAACTATAACGCGCTTTCGCAGGAATTTGGGGGCGGCACAGGAGAACGCAACGCTCACAAACTTTCGGCGGTTTATGTCGGGATTCACGGCGACTACGGTGAGAGCGGACTTTTGCAGGGAGCCAGAATCTCGATTCCTGCACAGCGCGAAGACTGGGAGCGACAGTTTGGGGATCTTCACAATCACCTCGGCTTCTGGTGTGACGACACACTTGCTCGTGCCGATTTCGCCGACGAGATGCTGACCAAATACGGAACGCTGGACGCCCTGAATCTGGCGTGGAAGCGCGATTACAAAATCCGCGAGGATATTCTGTATCCTGAAAAGCCCCGACTTGAAGCCCGCGAAGAGTGGCTTGATTTCACCAACTGGTACGCGGAAAGTGTCGGAAAAGCGGTTGAACTCAATCTTGGGGCGGCACGAAGAATCTTTCCCGATACGTTGCTGATGCTTCCTGCCGGGTTCGGGGATGAGGACGTGCGCGGCGGAAATGATAACTCGCTTTTGCCGAAACTTGCCGCAAAGTACGGCGCGACGTTGCGTTCGACCCATTCCGCCCTGCGTCCCTTTGCCGAAAACGCCGCTACGATGTTCGGGCGTCTGGGTTCCGCGTGTCGGTTTTACGGGACTCCCTTCTGGGCGGAACCACCGAGCGGACTCACCGCTCAGCAGGAAACGGAGCGGATGTTCGAGGCGATTTCGCAGGGTGCAACAGGCATTTTCGATTGGGCAAGCAACGCCCTGCTTCACCGCGACCTTTATTATCGCTACGGCAAACTTCTGCGGGTGGAAAAGCCAATTGTAGATGTCGCGCTTTTTTATCCGGCACAGGCTCAAAAACTCCGTCCGTCTCAGCCTTTCGCTCCCGCGTTCGCTTACGGGGCGACTCTTTTGCGGGATACCGCCAACTTCGATATTCTGGATGACCGCATGGTGGGGGACGGTGCGCTGGCGAAATACAGGGTTCTTGCGCTGTGGGAAGGCACACAGGCGAGCTCGGAAACCCTGGAGAAAATCAAGGCGTGGGTACGTGACGGTGGTACTCTGCTTTCCTACAATTTTGGCAAGGTGACGGATTTTAGCGGCTCGACTCTCTGGCAGGAAGAACTGTTCGGCTACGCGAAAGAACTTTCTCCCGCTCGTGTCACCGAACGTTATGTCGGCAATCTGCCCTCACGGTATGCGGTGGTTCCCGGTTCTCCGGCGGCGGCGGATTACCTGAGCGGCGACTGGTTCACTCCTGAAATGCAGGGTGAAGAAACGGTGCGTTGGACGGGAGCAAAAGCCATTGTGCGCTTGCCCGTGAACCCGGAAGCCCGCTACACACTCGTGATTCGGGCGACGGTTCCCCCGGAAGTCGTTGAGAAAAAGCGGCGCGTTCTCCTCAATGGACGCGAACTCGGAACTCTGTCTTCGCCGGGTGAGGTGACGTATCGCTTTGTGGTTTCCTCCGATCTTCTCGCGGGAGCCACGATTGCCCGCCTTCAGATCGAGTCCGAAACCTTTCCCTCCCCCTACTCAAAGGCAGACGTGACCGATGACCGCAAACTCGGTGTGCTGATTCACTCGATTCAGCTGGTTTCACAAACGGCGAAATCGACCGGGGACACGATTGCATCGCTTCCCGGCAAGATCGAACGCGAACTCAATGTGCAGGAATTACGGGGCAACTGGGCAAGAAAATTCGGAAAGGGACTGACGATTTATTTTCCCGGCACTCGCGCTCTCCTCCCCGGCTATCTGGAAGCCATTCGGCAGGCAACCTATAATCTCAGTGCGATTGATCCCGGCAAGCGCGATGCCCTGCCGATAGATACCGCCGGGGACGGCGTGTACGCAACGCTTTTCTCTGACCGCATTCTGTATTATAATTCCAACGAGACAACGGTAACAAAAACGGTGACACTTCCCGCTAAAACGCTGGAAGCATGGAGTAACGAAATTTCCATGCCGTCGGTTCTCTCGGATAAACTCGTGCTGGAGCCTCACGCAATGGGGGTTTTCTACTTGACGCCGCCGTCTCAAGAGTTGTTGTTCGAGTGCGAAGCCTTTACCGACATTGGTGCCCTCAAGCCCGCGCCCGATCCCCGGTGTAGTCCCGGCGTCGGTGATACGCGCATTTTCCTACCCAAAAACGCGAAGATTTCCACCCGGTTCAAGGTGGAAAAAGAGGGGATGTTCAAGGTTTTTCTGCGTGCCACCCGCAATAACTTGCCGGAACCGACCTCAGTTGAGATTGATGATCACTTAGTTGAAGGTGTGCCGACACGCACGGGGCAGTGCTTCCTCATGGGAACGGTTCGGTTGACGAAAGGCTCACACGCACTAACCCTGAAAACCACGAGCCGCGAAGTCAACGCCGATTTTGTGTTGCTTACCGACGACGCAACGATCTCCGGCTACGATTTCGCTGTCAAGACCGCTGAGGTCGAGTAGAATTCAGAGGACAAGAAAAGAACAATCCCTCTCCTTTACGAAAAGAGAGGAATTGAAATGATTTCAAGGGGCGAACTTTAGTTTCAACTCATAAGTGAGGTTCAATGAGCCGGGTTTTGATCGAGAGAAAACGAGTTGTTCAGTACCTAAAACAAGTCTCGGCGGAGCGTTAGGTGAGGGAGAAGGCAATTGCACCAATAGCGGGGCGACGGCTAGCCTCTGAGCATCAGAGAGATTGGACAACCTCAAGCCTTCCTTCCACAGCAACTCCTTTTGAGGAGAAGAGAGCGAAGCGTAAAACTGCAAAAGTTTGGGATGCTTCAGAATTTGCTCTCCGACAGCAAAAAGAGGAAATTCTCTCTGTCCGGTCTTGCTCACCTGAACCGCCGGACAAATCCCGTAAGCGATCTGCCAGTAGGAAAGCGTCGTCCAAGCTTTCGCTTGCCACTCCGTAAGACTCTTTACCGCCGCTAAATCGGGGAGTACCCCGTTTTTCATTTTCGACAACGGACTTGCGGCTTCGATTCCTTCCTGAATGAGATTGTCCGGGGCTTGTAAAAAGTCGTCGCGATACCAGCGATTGTTACGCACGAGATAGAGTTGGTCGGTGCGTTGTTTCCAGCTGACATCATGCGTTGTTGAGAGTAAATTCAGTTCTTTCGCAGGGGGAGCCGAGGGTGTTTGTTCGCGATCCTCCTGTGTCATGGGTCTTGAATCCGTGTTGTAGTCGTCGGCGATAAACTCGATTTTGCTTTTTTCAGCTAGCCAATTCAGAACTTCTGTCCGATCCAGAGGAGGAAATTGGTAGCTATCGGGTGACGTTAGAGGGTTATTCCAAACGGTTGTTTTCTGAAAATCCGCCAGTCGCTTCAGCGAAGAGGGTGCTTTTATTCCTAATCGTTTGACTTCCGCCGGCACACCTCGGTGATCCAATCCCAGAAAAGAAACGTTTTTCGGGGGGGCGGCGGAAATCATGATCGCCGTACCGTATTGTTGTCCATCCGCAAAAACCAGTGAAACCCGGATATTGACGCCTTCGTTGCGGAAGAGAACTGTGCTGTCCGCTACTCGTGTGTCCGGTTTGTCCGCATCCTGTTTGGTCTGCTCATGCTCCGCTTTATCATGAGCGAGTTCATCTTGGATGTATTTCTGTAATTTTTCAGGCAACTCTGAAAAAGGACGACCAATGACCGCCTCCTGACCTGAGTAGATCATGTTCCCTCCAAAAACAAAAGCGGAATCCAAGATCGTTTCAGCAATGGACTTCTGAAGTTCCATTGGGAGAAGGTTGAAGAAGCCCAGCCTTTTATCGTTGTTTCGCTGAATGTCCGGTGGCGTTTCATTCAGACCCTCAAGGAAGCCAGCCGGGACAGGACGAGAATGCATTCGCCGCAACAAGGCTTGCACCAGAACATTCTTTGATTCCTGCTGGTTTTCCTCATAGTAACGCCACCAGAGATTACGCTTGAGAACCGCATCTTCATCCTGTACCAAGAGATAACCGTCTTTTCCTTCGGTTTGCCAGCGTCCTTTGATGAGTTCGGCAAGTGCTTCCATCACTACACGACGCGAACGATTTTTAAGATTGATCTGAATCTTTTGTTCGGCACAGGAACGCCCCGCTCGAAGGATAACCGAGGGAGGGGAAATCTGCCTGAGCAGGTTCTGGAGCGTAATCCCGGTTTGTTTGACGGAAATTGGCGAACCCAATCTTTCATCCTGTAACGTGAAGATCGGAGCCGGGGCGTTCTGGGCAACGAGAGGCAAGGTGGAGAAAGTGAAGATCAAAGCGGACAAACCAAAAAGAGTTCGTTTCATAAATTCCTCTCGAATGGATAAAAGTGAAAGCGAGGAAAAGTGCTTCTTATCCCTTTCTTCGCTTTCATTAGGCTAGCCGCCTCCCGTAGAGCCTAGAATAACTTCGACGTTTGGTCCCGACGCATGGTTATCCCAAACTGTGCCATCTTCACGATAACCGTCTACGTAAACGTAGGTCGAGTAGATGCCTGTAAGTTGAAGTGTGCACGTTGCTCTGAGGACACATCCAAACATTGTCCAGGGGCAGGGCGGTGAGAAAATAACCGGGCTATCGTACAAATACCCTGTTTTGGCTGTCCAAACAGCAAATTGTGTGGCACGCCAATTCGAGTTCATATCCGACAGCGAAACAGTAGCTGACCAGGTAATAGTCAGCGGAGCCACCCCCCGTGTAGGAGTTACTTTCAGAGAGACCGTTGAGGCCTTGACCACAGGGGCAAACGTAGCGAGTGCGAGACTTGAACCAGCTATAGCAAACATTTTAGGGTTTGAGACATCACTGTGCTTCCTTTCGGGAATAAGAGTAGAGTTGCAATACCTGCTAATTTTACCCACCCCCCCGAAGTTGTCAAGCGGTTGATGACTTTATTTTAGAATTTGTTCGAATACTTCGCAATTTTGTATTTGCCGTCAAAACCGCTGAGGTCGAGTAGAGAATTCCCGCACGGTCATTTCTGCTTTTTCTGTTACAAGACTGCCGCCAATCCACGCCGCAATCACTTCGGGAAGACTTCGCCAATTCGTTTCCAGCACGGAAGAGCCATGACCTCGTCGAGAATACAGTTTGCCATCCATTTTGTCCTTTCTCCACTCAGGCGGAAAATAGAAAATCGCCCTCTCTTCTTCAGAAAGAGAGGGCGAAGAAGAAAGGGTTGATCCTACTTCTTTTTACTTTTCATTATGTCAAGGCGATCTTTGATTTCTCTTTTCGCTTCGGCAGAAACTTTGGAATCTCCGGAGGTCAGCTTGACGGCTTTCTCCCCGGTTGCAATAGCCTTGTCTACATCGCCCGCCTTGAAGTAAGCGTAGGCGAGGGTGTCCATGATCATTCCATCTTTGTCTTTGGTCAGGCTGACGGCTCGCTCGGCGATCCCAACGGCGACGGCGTAGTCTACATCTTTTGCCATAGTCGCGTCGTCTACCATCGGCCACGCAATGCCGTTGAGCATTTGTGCGTCGTCTTTGTAGACGCCCTCCGCCACTTTTTTGGCGTACTCGGAGGCGCGTTTGCCATCGGTGTAAAGCAACCACTTCACCATAGAGGCGGCGAGTTGCGCTTCGTATTCCGGGTGATCTTTGAGAACGACTTCGAGTTTGTCGGCGGCTTCCGCGAATTTACCATCTTCTGCAAAGGCGAAAGCGTCTTTGGTCAGGGCTTTTCTTTTCTTTTCAGTGGCACGAGCCGTTTTTTCACTTTCCATTTTTGCAATGGCAGCTTTTTCGTCGTACTTATCGCTGACGACTTGCCCGACAATCTCGTCGAGACCGCTCATCGGATGACCGATCCATACGATATTGCCCTGTTTGCCTACCACAAACGCGGTTGGAATCCCTTCTCGCTCGGCGGCAACCATCCAGGTTTTCGCCATCACTTTGTCGGGACCGTCTGCCGCAACATTATAATTCATTTTTCCGCCCATGCTTTTGACGAAATTGGCAACAGTCGTCATGTACTTGGTATCGGTGGGGCTTTCCTGCTGTTCCCACACGCTTACCCCAGTGAAAGTGGCTTTGCCTTTGTATTTTTTCGCCAGATCGGTGAGGTGAGGAATGGACTCTTTGCAGGGTCCGCACCACGTCGCCCAGAACTCAACGACGTAAACTTTGCCCTTCTCAAAATTGGGGACGGGTTTCCCCTTCACCCACTTCGCTACTTTGAGGGCGGGAGCGGGGGAACCGACCTCAAGGGTTTCTTTTGCAAAGGCGGTTCCACTTATTAGCGTTGCACCGACTACCATTGCGGCAATCGGCACGGTCTTGTAAATTCTCATCGTTCGTAATACTCCTTGTCTTTTGGGGAAAGGCGGGGGCAGGACGCAAGGCAAACGACCACTCCCCGGATAGTGCGCCTTTTCTCTTCTTTAATAAATCTTGTACGCAGGACACGACCTGCAATATCACCCGTTTATTCTGCTTTCGCTCAGAGAACTCCTTTTTGTAGTGACCGCTTTGTTGTGGAAATCAAAACAGCGGCTCTGTGATCTGATGAAAAGCGAAGGAACTCAGAAGTAAAAGAGAGGAATTTGGTATACTAGGCTATGACCATACAGAATAAAGATATTCTTATCCGACTCTACAATCAATTTGACCCTAATGCCTCGGCAGAACCGAGCCAGTACGTCAACTTGTCTGATGTGCGCGGCGGCGATCAATTCATTCACGAAGTTTGTCAAAGCCTGAACTTAAATTCAGGTGGGCGCGTTCGTGCCCTCTTTACAGGTCACATCGGTTGTGGGAAATCTTCTGAACTGCATCACCTTGCCCACGAAATGAAACACCAAAAAAGAAAACTCAGCACAAAACGTTATTATCCGATTGTCGTGGATATTTCGGATTATGTAAACCCGAACGACTCTTCCCTCGTAGAAATACTCCTTAGTACGCTCCTCGAAGTCACGCACCAATTGGAAGCCAATGAGGGCATTAAAGCGAACCATCCTTCCCTGATGAAAATGCTAAACGAACTGCTTACCGAAATCGGAGGCATCGCGAAAGCAGGAAAAATCTCAGGAACACTCGGCAGTTTTAAGGCAGAGTTCCCGATGAGAAGCCTGGATTCGAGTGCGAGACAAAAAACACAGACCAAACTCAACGGGCGCGTCAATCTTCTGCTGAACGAGATCAATGAGGTGCTGGACGATTTGAGCCTGAAAGTCCGCGCCATCAAGGTAAAACAGGGTGAGGAACCCTACTCCGATCTCGTTTTGATTCTGGATAATCTGGAAAAGATCGTCAAAATTGAAGGAATGGTGGACGAAGACACGTCCCAACGTGCGCTTTTCATCACGGGAGCCAATCTGCTGAAAAGCATTGAGGCGCATACGATCTATACCGTCCCTCTGCGTCTTGTTCGCGCTTACGGGGAGGAACTCGCACAGACTTATGGCGAACGCGCTTTTGTGCTTCCCAATGTTAAGACCGAGGAGCGACAAAGCCACAAATCGTGGCAACCGGGCAAAGACAAATTAAAAGAGGTGTTCCAGCAACGTCTGGGTACTTTCGAGCAGAAGCAAGCCATTGAGACGGAGGCACTTGATCTCATTTTGACCTATTGCGGGGGACATATTCGGCAATTTATGATGATGATCCGTGAAGCATCGCTTCAAATGGACGACGCTCCGATTACGCTAAAAGCTGCCGAAAAAGCCATTGGTCGCCTTGTGCCCGCCTTTACAACCGGAATCAAAGAGGGAGAATGGGACAGGCTTGCCGAGTTGGAACTTTCCGACGGAGGCGAATGGAATGCAGACGATAAAAGCAAGGGACGGCTTCTTCAGCAACAATATGTCCTCGAATATGTGAATGGGGCGGAAAACGACACTTTCTTAGAGAAAACCGATCCCTGGTATGCGGTTCATCCCATTGTACGCGAGCTTACGAAATTTAAGCAAGCGAAAAAAAGACGTTCTGCGGTTGCGAGAGTGCAGGAATAAAGGACTGACGCTATGCTGGACTTCTCCGCCGCCACGCTCTACAATACCGAAGATGCCGAAAGGTTGCTCGCTCGTGAAATCAACCGCGCTCAGGGCTTCTCGCTTGTGTTCGCGGTGAGCGGCGGAGGCAACACAACCCTCAGACAGATCGCCGACTTTCAAGCCCGCTATCCTGACCTCGATATTCAGCACTTTGACCTGCGTGAAGAAATGCTCGACCTGCTGGGAATACTGCGCGAAGATCTACGGCAACCCGCACCCGCCGCCGTTTTCGTGACAGGATTGGAGGCCTGGATTAGCGGCGATCTCAGCCTTCCCGTCACTTCTTTTATCGCAAACCTCAACCGTTCGCGCAACAGTTTCGCGGGCGTCTGTCCCTGTCCTCTTGTGTTCTGGTTCCCGGAGTTTCTGCTCGGTGTTCTTTCCCGCAAAGCCCCCGACTTCTTTTCGGTGCATAGTGGCATTCACTATTTCGCCACTCCCCCCGATTT